>NZ_JBITCT010000022.1:0-75385 GCF_044453465.1 Streptomyces sp. NPDC051677 | reverse complement strand
GCCGAGCCGCCGAGCCGCCGAGCCGCCGAGCCGCCGAGCCGCCGAGCCGCCGAGCCGCCGAGCCGCCGAGCCGCCGAGCCGCCGAGCCGCCGAGCCCCCGAGCCCCCGGCGCCGTGCAGGCGTCCGGGGGCTCGGGAGGTCAGAGGTGTGGACCATGGGGTCGGGTGTGACCCGCTGAATCAGGCGGTGACCGTTTCCGGCTGTGCCGCCTTGTGTGCGTCCCGTTCGCCCAGCAGTTCCGTGGGGACCTTCGCGGTCTCCCGGGCCGACAGGGCCGCGATCACCGGCGGGACGCACAGCGCCGCCGTGAAGAGGGCCACCGAGGACCAGTCGTCGCCGTCGGGGCCCGCGATCCGCGCGGCGAAGGTGACTGCGAAACCGGCCACGGCGAAGCCGATCTGGGTGCCGATCGCCATGCTTTGATCTTCGCAGGGAATCCCGGCCTTCGGGCCGGGCGGGAGTGCGATCCTCGGCCTGGAGGCGCGCAGCGCCGGAGATCTCTGGGTCTTCGGGGTGACGGTCAGGCCGGTCGCTTCTGGTTCTCGATGTAATCCTTGACGATGCTCAGCGGTGCGCCGCCGCAGGACGCGGCGAAGTAGGACGGGGACCAGAACACCGAGCCCGTCCCGATCCGGCTGATCCGGCCGGTGTACTCCGCCCGCAGATACCGGGAGCTGACGCCCTTGAGGGAGTTGACGAGTTTGGACAGGGCGACTTTCGGCGGGTAGTGCACGAGCAGATGCACGTGGTCGCCTTCGCCGTTGAACTCCCGCAGCTGCGCGCCGAAGCTCTCGCACACGTCCCGCATGATCGCTTCGCAGCGCGTCAGCATGTCGTCGTTGAAGACCTCCCGCCGGTATTTGGTGACGAACACCAAGTGGGCGTGGAGGTTGTGGATGACGTGGTTTCCGCGTCTGATGTCGGGATCTGGTTCCCAGCGTGGTGACATGCGCCAAGTGTAGTAGGGTCGAGCGACCCGACTGGAGGGGGCGGGCTGGATGATCCGTGCGTACAAGTTCCTCCTGCGGCCCACCGTCCGCCAGGAGCAGGCGCTCGCCGAGATGCTGCGCGATCACTGCTCCCTCTACAACGGGGCGTTGCAGGAACGCCGCGACGCCTGGCGGCACGTCTCGAAGACCAGCGTCAAGTACGGGATGCAGTCCGCGCAGCTCAAGGAGATCCGGGCGTTCGACCCGGAGCGTCAGGGCCGCTGGTCGTTCAGTTCACAGCAGGCCACCCTGCGCCGTCTCGACAAGGCGTTCGCCGCGTTCTTCCGCCGGGCCAAGTCCGGCGATGCCCCGGGCTACCCGCGCTTTCGCGGGGCGAACTGGTTCGACACGGTGGACTTCCCCAAGGACGGGGACGGCTGCCGCTGGAACTCCACCCCGCACGACCCCGCAACCCGGGTCCGCTTCCAGGGCGTCGGCCACGTGAAGGTCAACCAGCACCGCCCGGTGCTCGGCCACGTCAAGACCATCTCGGTCAAGCGCGAGGGCCGAAAGTGGTTCGTCGTACTCACCGCCGAACAGGACCGGCCCGAACCGCTGCCCGCAACCGGCTCCGTGGCCGGGATCGATCTGGGCATCGCGAACTTCCTCGCCGACTCGAACGGCGCCTTCGTGCCCAACCCGCGCCACGGCCGTCGTGCGGCCGCGAAACTCGAGGCGGCGCAGCAGGCCCTGTCCCGCTTCCCGCGCCGCAAGGCCAAAGACCGCACCGCCAACCACCGGCGCGCGGTGGAGAAGGTGGCCCAGCTCCACGGCAAGGTCCGGCGTCAGCGGCTCGACCACGCACACAAGACCGCGCTGAGTCTGGTCCGCGCACACGACTTCATCGCGCACGAAGACCTCAAGATCCGCAACATGAACAAGGCCCCCGCGCCGAAACCCGACCCCGCCCAGGCAGGCGCGTTCCTGCCCAACGGGGCCGCCGCGAAGGCCGGACTCAACAAGTCGATCAACGATGCCGGATGGGGGGTGTTCCTGACGATCCTGCACGCCAAGGCTGAAAGCGCCGGACGGGAAGTGATCGCAGTGGACCCCCGCAACACCTCCCGGACCTGCCCCGAATGCGGGCACACCGCGAAGGAGAACCGGCCCACACAGGAAAGGTTCCACTGCGTCTCATGCGGCCACACCGCGCACGCCGACACGGTGGGAGCTACCAACGTTCTACGGGCCGGGCTGGTCCGTCGCTACGCCAACCCGGCGTAACGAGAAGCCCCCGGCTTCAGCCGGGGGAGGAGTCACAGCAACCGTTTCCCTCAGCGGATCCCTCACCGAGAAGCTCACGGCCGCCGCCCGGGCCGGTTTCGACGGCGTGGAGATCTTCGAGAACGACCTGCTCGCCAGCCCCGTCGCCGCGCAGGAGATCCGCGCCCGCTGCGCCGACCTCGGCCTGACCATCGACCTCTACCAGCCGATGCGGGACATCGAGGCCGTGCCCGACGAGGAGTTCGCCCGCAACCTGCGCCGCGCCCGGCACAAGTTCGAGCTGATGGGCAGGCTCGGCGCGGACACCGTCCTGGTCTGCTCCAGCGTCTCCCCGCTCGCCGCGGACGACGACGCCCTCGCCGCCGAGCAACTGAGCCGACTGGCCGACATGGCCCAGGACTTCGGCGTCCGCGTCGCCTACGAGGCGCTCGCCTGGGGACGGCACGTCAGCACGTACGACCACGCCTGGCACATCGTCGAGACGGCCGGTCATCCGGCGCTCGGCACCTGCCTGGACAGCTTCCACATCCTCTCCCGGGGCTGCGATCCGAAGGGCGTCGAGGACATCCCCGGCGAGAAGATCTTCTTCCTCCAACTGGCCGACGCCCCGCTGCTCGGCATGGACGTCCTGCAGTGGAGCCGGCACCACCGCTGCTTCCCCGGCCAGGGCGGGTTCGACGTCGCCGGGCTGGTGAGACACGTCCTGCGCACCGGTTACGACGGTCCGCTCTCCCTGGAGGTCTTCAACGACGTCTTCCGGCAGGCCGAGGCCGGCCCCACCGCTGTCGACGCCCGCCGCTCCCTGCTCCTGCTGCAGGAGGAGCTCGGTCTCGCCGACCTGCCCTCCCCGGCCGCCCCGACCGGCGTCGCCTTCGCCGAACTCGTCACCCGCGACGCCGAACCCGTCGCCGCTCTCCTCGGCGGGCTCGGCTTCGCCCGCACCGCCCGCCATCGCGGCAAACCGGTCGAGCTGTGGGAGCAGGGCGAGGCCCGCATCCTGGTCAACACCGGCCCGGCCGCCCTCGCCCACTCCGGGCCTCGCTCGAGCGGGGGAACCCTCGTCCACGGCGCCACCGTCGCCGCGATCGGCCTGGAGTCACCGGACCCGGCCGCCGCCGCCCGCCGCGCCGAGGCCCTCCTCGCCCCCGTGCTGCCCCGCCGCCGCGCCGCCGAGGACGCGCCGCTCGACGCCGTCGCCGCCCCCGACGGCACCGAGCTCTTCCTGTGCGCGACGAACCGGCCCGAACTGCCCGACTGGCGAGCCGACTTCGAGGACGTACCGCACAGCCCCGCCCCCTTCGCCGACCTCCGCATCGACCACGTGGCGCTCACCCAGCCCTGGCACCGCTTCGACGAGGCGGTCCTCTTCCACCGCGGTGTCCTCGGCCTCGACGCCCAGGAGAGCGTCGACGTCGCCGACCCCTACGGGCTGCTGCGCAGCCGCGCCGTCACCAACGCCGACGGCAGCGTCCGCTTCCCGCTCACCGTCGGCGCCGCCCCCGGCGACGGCACCGCGCAGGCCCGGCACATCGCGCTGGCCACCGACGACGTGGTCGCCGCGGCCCGCCGCCTCACCGAGGCCGGCGGCCGCCTGCTGCGCATCCCCGCGAACTACTACGACGACCTCGCGGCCCGCTACGCGTTCGCCGACGGCGAGCTGGAGGCCTACCGCGACCTCGGCATCCTCTACGACCGGGACGAGCACGGCGTCTTCCGGCACTGCTACACGCACACGGTCGGCCGCGTCTTCTTCGAACTCGTCCAGCGCGACGGCGGCTACCAGGGCTACGGCGCCGCGGGCGCGCCGGTGCGGCTGGCCGCGCAGCACGTCGCGCGCTGAAGCTGCTGAACCACTGAAGCTACTGCCGGCTGACCGTCCTGGTCACACCGGCGACGACCGTCGTGGCGAGGATCCAGCCGGTGACGATGAGGACGTAGGACAGCGTCTGGTACCAGCCGGTCGGCGCGAACGCGCCCTCCTGCCCGAAGGAGATCACCGGCAGCAGCAGGTCGAGGGTGTAGAAGACCGGGTTGAAGTGGGGCGCCTCGCCCGCCTTGAGCGCGGGCGGGTGGTGTCCCGCGTACGCGATCGAGCCGACGGCCAGCAGCGACAGCAGCCAGACGGCCGCGCGCAGCGGGCGGAAGCCGTAGCCGACGGCTCCGTCCTGGAGCCGCCCCCATACCTTGCCGTACCAGGGGAGCGTGGAACGGCGGCGGCGCTGCTTGGCGAGCTGCACGAGCCGGGCGGCCTGGTCGTCGCCGATGCGCCGGTACGCGGCGGTGAGCTGTTCGTATGCGTGCGGGTCGAACCCCTCGCCGTCGCGCTCCAGCATCGGCAGCCGGCGTTCGGCGGGCTCATGCGGGGTGAGGAACGTGTAGGTGAGGTCGAGGAGGCGGACCTGCTGGGGGAGCATCTCCGGCTCCACGTCGAGCTGGTTGATCTCGGCGCGCCGCAGGTTCAGCATGCCCTCGATCGGGGCGCCCCGGCGCAGCCACAACTCGCCGATCACGCAGCTGCCGGCCCGCAGGGCGGTGGCGCCGGGATTGGACAGGCGGGCGTCCAGCAGATCCACCCGGCCGGGGACGCGCGCGCCGCGCAGGTCGATGCGGCCCTGGGCGCGCAGCCGCCGGGCGAGCAGATTGGTGCCGACGTCGAGGGCCTCGGCCTGGAGGACGTTGGCGCCGGGGTTGGTGAGCTGAGCGTCCTCCAGATCGAGCGTGCCGGCGATGGTGGCGCCGTCGAGCCGGATCATGCCGTGCGTGCGCAGGCCTCGGGCACAGAGGTCGTCGTCGATGGCGACCTGGTTGAGCTGGAGCACCGGTTGGGCGGGGTCTGCCGCGGTGATCTCCGCCTGGTCCACGAACAGCGCCCCGGAGATCTGTGCTCCGCCGAGGCGCACCGGGCCGCCGATACGGCAGCGCGTCAGCCGCAGGCTGCCGTCGATCCGGGTCCGTGCCGCCGCGAGACCGGGCAGCACCGAGTCGCGCAGGTTGAAGTAGTTGAGCTGGGCGCCGGAGAGGCGGGGGACCTCCTCGAAGCGGCAGTACATCATGCGCACGACGCTGTCGATGGAGGCGTACCGCAGATCCAGCGGGCCGGTGATCAGCGCTCCCAGGATCTTGAGCGCCGCGATCTCCCCCGCCTCCCGTGGCCCGTTGAGGAGCAGCGCCCGCAACACGGCAGCGCGGACGGTCCGTTCGGGGCCGTCCTCCTCGCCGTGCCCGCGCAGGTCCACGGTCGCCCCTGTGGCGAAGGCCCGCCACAGTCGCTGTTCGGCCGGTGTCAGATCGTTGATCTCCATCAGCCGCGACTCTGGCGGGCCTTGTCGAGCGGTGTCAACCGGCTATGCGCGTATGTTCCATTCGGCGATCACGGGCCGCCCGTGCTCGGTCGACAGCCGGCTGATCGTGCCCGTGGCCAGCTGGAACAACCGGCCCTCGGCGGGCGGGAGTCCGAGCCGACGGGCCGTCAGGACGCGCAGGAAGTGGCCGTGTGCGACCAGCACGGCGTCACCGCCGCAGTTCTGCAGCGCCGCGTCCACCCGGGCCAGCACCCGGTCGGCGCGACGCCCGATCTCCTCGGGCGACTCGCCGGGATGCCCGTCGGGGCCGGGCGGCACGCCGTCGGTCCACAGGTCCCAGGTGGGACGGGAGCGATGGATCTCGACGGTGGTGACGCCCTCGTAGGCGCCGTAGTCCCATTCGTGCAGGTCGGGTTCGGGTACGGCCGCGGAGACGCCCGCGAGCTCGGCGGTGCGGGCCGCCCGGTGCAGCGGGCTGGTCAGGGCGAGGCAGAAGGGCCGGCCGGTCAGGAGCGGGGCGAGGGACTTGGCCTGTTCCTCGCCGTGTTCGGTGAGGGGCAGGTCGGTCCAGCTGGTGTGCTGTCCCGACATGCTCCACTCCGTCTCCCCGTGGCGGACCAGCAGCAGATCCCCCACGGCGGGCCTACTTCGCCGACTCGACGGCGTGGCCGCCGAACTGGTTGCGCAGCGCGGCGATCATCTTCATCTGCGGCGAGTCCTCCTGACGGGACGCGAACCGCGCGAAGAGGGACGCCGTGATGGCGGGCAACGGCACGGCGTTGTCGATGGCGGCCTCGACCGTCCACCGCCCCTCGCCGGAGTCCTCCGCGTAGCCGCGCAGCTTGTCCAGGTGCACGTCCTCGTCGAGAGCGTTGACGGCCAGGTCGAGCAGCCAGGAACGGATGACCGTGCCCTCCTGCCAGGACCTGAAGACCTCGCGCACGTTCTCCACGGAGTCGACCTTCTCCAGCAGCTCCCAGCCCTCGGCGTAGGCCTGCATCATGGCGTACTCGATGCCGTTGTGGACCATCTTCGAGAAGTGCCCGGCGCCGACCCGGCCCGCGTGGACATAGCCGTACGGACCCTCGGGCTTGAGCGCGTCGAAGATCGGCTGGAGCCGGTCGACGTGCTCCTTCTCGCCGCCGACCATCAGGGCGTAGCCGTTCTGCAGGCCCCAGACGCCGCCGGAGACGCCGGCGTCGACGAATCCGATGCCCTTGGCGCCGAGCTCCTCGGCGTGCTTCTCGTCGTCCGTCCAGCGGGAGTTGCCGCCGTCGACGACGGTGTCGCCGGGCTGCAGCAGGTCGGCGAGTTCGTCGATGACGGACTGGGTGGCCGCGCCGGCCGGGACCATCACCCAGACGGTGCGCGGGCCTTCGAGCTTGCCGACGAGTTCGGCGAGGTCCTTGACGTCGGAGACCTCGGGGTTGCGGTCGTAGCCGACGACGGTGTGGCCGGCGCGGCGGATGCGCTCGCGCATGTTGCCGCCCATCTTGCCCAGACCGATGAGGCCCAGCTGCATCGATGTCATGTCAGTTCTCTACTTCCTGAGTTCGCGGTAGGCGGCGACGAGAGCGGCGGTGGACGGATCGAGGCCGGGGACCTCGGCGCCCTGGGTGAGGGCGGGTTCGACGCGCTTGGCGAGGACCTTGCCGAGCTCCACGCCCCACTGGTCGAAGGAGTCGATGTCCCACACCGCGCCCTGCACGAACACCTTGTGCTCGTAGAGGGCGATGAGCTGGCCGAGGACCGACGGGGTCAGTTCGGGGCTGAGGATCGTGGTCGTGGGGTGGTTGCCCTGGAAGGTGCGGTGCGCGACCTGTTCCTCCGCGACGCCCTCCGCCCGGACCTCCTCGGCGGTCTTGCCGAAGGCGAGCGCCTGCCCCTGCGCGAACAGGTTGGCCATCAACAGGTCGTGCTGCGTCGCGAGTTCGTCACTCAGCTCGCCGACCGGGCGGGCGAACCCGATCAGGTCGGCGGGGATGAGCTTCGTGCCCTGGTGGATCAACTGGTAGTAGGCGTGCTGCCCGTTGGTGCCCGGGGTGCCCCACACCACCGGCCCGGTCTGCCACTGCACGGGCCGGCCCTCGCGGTCCACCGACTTGCCGTTGGACTCCATGTCGAGCTGCTGGAGATAGGCGGTGAACTTCGACAGGTAGTGGCTGTAGGGCAGTACGGCATGCGACTGCGCGTCGAAGAAGTTGCCGTACCAGATGCCCAACAGGCCCAGGATCAGCGGGGCGTTGGACTCTGCCGGGGCGGTGCGGAAGTGGTCGTCGACGATCCTGAACCCGTCGAGCAGCTCCCGGAAGTTCGCCGGGCCGATCGCCAGCATCAGCGACAGGCCGATCGCCGAGTCGAAGGAGTACCGGCCGCCGACCCAGTCCCAGAACTCGAACATGTTGTCCACGTCGATGCCGAAGCCGGCGACCTTCTCGGCGTTCGTGGACAGCGCGACGAAGTGCTTCGCGACCGCCTTCTCGTCGCCCCCGAGGCCCTTGAGCAGCCAGGAGCGGGCCGAGGTGGCGTTGGTGATCGTCTCGATCGTGGTGAAGGTCTTGGAGGCGACGATGAACAGCGTCTCCGCGGGGTCCAGGTCCCGGACCGCCTCGTGCAGGTCGGCGCCGTCGACGTTCGACACGAAACGGAACGTCAACTCCCGCGCCGTGTACGCCCGCAGCGCCTCGTACGCCATCGCGGGACCCAGGTCGGAGCCGCCGATGCCGATGTTGACGACGTTGCGGATCGGGCGGCCGGTGTGTCCGGTCCACTCGCCGGAGCGGACGCGCTCGGCGAAGCCGCTCATCCGGTCCAGCACGGCGTGCACCTGGGGGACGACGTTCTCGCCGTCGACCTCGACGACCGTGCCGGAGGGGGCGCGCAGCGCGGTGTGCAGGACCGCGCGGTCCTCGGTGAGGTTGATCCGCTCGCCGCGGAACATGGCGTCGCGCAGCCCGAACACGTCGGTGGCGGCGGCGAGTTCGTGCAGAAGGGCGAGCGTCTCGTCGGTGACCAGGTTCTTGGAGTAGTCGATGCGCAGGTCGCCGACGCGGACCACGTAGCGCTCCGCGCGCCCCGGGTCCGCCGCGAACAGCTCCCGCAGGTGCGCCTGCCACCGGGCGCGGTGGTCCTCCAGGGCGGCCCACTCGGGCCGCCGGTCGAGCCGGGAGGAGGGGGTGTCAGACATGGGAAGGGGTCTCCTTGGCGGCCTCGCCCCGCAGGGCGACGGCGTACATCTCGTCCGCGTCGAGGCGTCGAAGTTCCTCGGCGATGAGTTCGGAGGTGGCGCGGACCTTCAGGGCGAGGGTGCGCGAGGGCTGGCCGGGCAGGGTGAGCGTGGCCAGGGGGCCCTCGGGGCGGTCGATGACGATGTCGCCGTCCGCGGTGCCCAGGCGCACGGCGGTGACGACCGGTCCGGCGGTGACGACGCGGTCGATCGTGACGTTCAGCCGCGCCTCCAGCCAGCGGGCCAGCAGCTCCGCGGCGGGGTTGTCCGCCTCGGCTTCCACGGCCCCCGAGACGATCGGCACGCGGGCCTGGTCCAGGGCCGCCGCCAGCATCGAGCGCCACGGCGTGAGCCGGGTCCAGGCGAGGTCGGTGTCGCCGGGGGCGTAGGAGCGCGTCCGGGCCTCCAGTGCGGACAGGGGGTTCTCGACGGCGTAGAGGTCGGTGATCCGGCGCTGCGCGAGCGCGCCCAGCGGGTCCTTGGCGGGGTTCTCCGGCGCGTCCACCGGCCACCACACGACGACCGGCGCGTCCGGCAGCAGCAGGGGCAGGACGACGGAGTCGGCGTGCTCGGACACCTCGCCGTACGTCCGCAGGACGACCGTCTCGCCGGTGCCGGCGTCGGCGCCCACCCGGACCTCGGCGTCCAGCCGCGAGGCCGTACGGTCGCGCGGGGTGCGGGCGTGCCGCTTGATGACGACCAGGGTGCGCGCCGGGTGCTCGTGCGACGCCTCCTCGGCCGCCTTGATCGAGTCGTAGGCGTTCTCCTCGTCCGTGACGATCACCATCGTCAGGACCATGCCCACGGCCGGTGTGCCGATGGCGCGGCGACCCTGCACCAGCGCCTTGTTGATCTTGCTTGCCGTGGTGTCGGTCAGGTCGATCTTCATGGCCTGCGCCAGCTCCGTCCGTCTCGTGCGAGCATCTCGTCGGCTTCCTCGGGTCCCCAGCTGCCCGAGGCGTACTGTGCGGGCCTGCCGTGCCGCGCCCAGTTCTCCTCGATCGGGTCGAGGATCTTCCAGGACTCTTCCACTTCCTGGTGGCGTGGGAACAGGTTGGCGTCGCCGAGCAGCACGTCCAGGATGAGGCGCTCGTACGCCTCCGGGCTGGACTCCGTGAAGGACTCGCCGTAGGCGAAGTCCATCGTGACGTCCCGGATCTCCATGGAGGTGCCCGGCACCTTGGAGCCGAACCGCACGGTGATGCCCTCGTCGGGCTGGACGCGGATGACGATGGCGTTCTGCCCGAGCTCCTCGGTGGCCGTGGAGTCGAAGGGGGAGTGCGGGGCGCGCTGGAAGACCACCGCGATCTCGGTGACCCGGCGGCCGAGCCGCTTGCCGGTGCGCAGGTAGAACGGCACGCCCGCCCAGCGGCGGTTGTCGACGTTCAGCTTGACGGCGGCGTACGTGTCCGTCGTGGAGGCCGGGTCGATGCCGTCCTCCTCCAGGTAGCCGGGCACCTTCGCGCCGCCCTGCCAGGCGGCCGCGTACTGCGCCCGCACGGTGTGCCGGCCGAGGTCCTCGGGCAGCTTCACCGCCTTCAGCACCTTCAGCTTCTCGGTGAGCAGCGAGGCCGCGTCGAAGGAGGCGGGCTCCTCCATCGCGGTGAGCGCCATGAGCTGCAGGAGGTGGTTCTGGATGACGTCACGGGCCGAGCCGATGCCGTCGTAGTAGCCGGCCCGGCCGCCGATGCCGATGTCCTCGGCCATCGTGATCTGGATGTGGTCGACGTACGACCGGTTCCAGATCGGCTCGAACATCGTGTTGGCGAACCGCAGCGCCAGGATGTTCTGGACGGTCTCCTTGCCCAGGTAGTGGTCGATGCGGAAGACCTGGTCGGGTTCGAACACGTCGTGGACGACCGCGTTGAGCTCCTGGGCGCTGGCCAGGTCGTGCCCGAACGGCTTTTCGATGACGGCCCGCCGCCAGGACCCTTCCCGAGCCTTCGCCAGCCCGTGCTTCTTGAGCTGCTCGACGACCTTGGGGAAGAACTTCGGCGGCACCGAGAGGTAGAAGGCGAAGTTGCCGCCCGTGCCGCGGGAGGAGTCCAGCTCGTCGACGGCCGTCTTGAGCTGCTTGAACGCGGTGTCGTCGTCGAAGTCGCCGGGGATGAACCGCATGCCCTCGGCGAGCTGCTGCCAGACCTCCTCGCGGAACGGGGTCCGCGCGTGCTCACGCACCGCGTCGTGGACGACCTGCGCGAAGTCCTGGTCCTCCCAGTCGCGGCGGGCGAAGCCCACGAGGGAGAAGCCCGGCGGAAGCAGACCGCGGTTGGCGAGGTCGTACACCGCCGGCATCAGCTTCTTGCGGGACAGGTCGCCGGTCACGCCGAAGATGACGAGGCCGGAGGGGCCCGCGACGTTGGGGAGGCGTCGGTCGCGGGGATCCCTCAGTGGGTTCTCCCAGTCCGCGCCGAGCGTACCGGTACTCATTACGCGTCAACTCCCTTGCTCATCAGCGACTTCGTGACCGCGTCCAGAAGGTCCTGCCACGCCGCCGCGAACTTGGCGACGCCCTCGTCCTCCAACCGGGTGACGACCTCGTCGTAGGAGATGCCGAGCGCCTCGACGGCGGCGAGGTCGGCACGGGCCTGCGGGTAGCCGCCGGTCACCGTGTCGCCGGTGATGTCGCCGTGGTCGGCGGTGGCGTTCAGCGTCGCCTCGGGCATGGTGTTGACCGTGCCCGGTGCGACGAGATCGTCCACATACAGCGTGTCCTTGTATGCAGGATCCTTCACCCCGGTGGACGCCCACAACGGACGCTGCTTGTTCGCCTTCGCCCCGGCGAGCGCGGTCCAGCGGTCGCCTACGAAGACGTCTTCGTAGGCCTCGTAGGCCAGCCGCGCGTTGGCGAGCGCCGCCTTCCCCTTCAGCGCGAGGGCCTCGTCCGTGCCGAGGACGGTGAGCCGCTTGTCGATCTCGGAGTCGACACGGGAGACGAAGAAGGAGGCGACGGAGTGGATGGCGGCCAGGTCCAGGCCTCTGGCCTGCGCCTTCTCCAGGCCTGCCAGATAGGCGTCCATGACCTCGCGGTAGCGCTCCAGCGAGAAGATCAGCGTGACGTTGACGCTGATGCCGAGGCCGATGACCTCGGTGATCGCCGGCAGGCCCGCCTTCGTCGCCGGGATCTTGATCATGACGTTGGGGCGGTCGACCAGCCAGGCGAGCTGCTTGGCCTCGGCGACGGTGGCCGCCGTGTCGTGGGCCAGACGGGGGTCGACCTCGATGGAGACCCGACCGTCGACACCGTGCGATGCGCTGTACACGGACTGCAGGATGTCGGCTGCGGCACGCACGTCGGCCGTCGTCATCATCCGTACGGCCTCGTCGACCGTGACGCCCCGCACCGCCAGGTCGGCGAGCTGCTCCTCGTAACCTTCGCCGGAGCCGATGGCGGCCTGGAAGATGGACGGGTTGGTGGTGACGCCGACGACGTTCCTCGTCGCGACGAGTTCGGCGAGGTTGCCGGAGGCGATCCGGGTGCGCGACAGGTCGTCCAGCCAGATGGAGACGCCCTCGTCGGAGAGGCGCTTGAGTGCTCCCGCGGTCGCGGTCGCTTCGTTCACTGTGATCATCTTCTTTCTGGCGGTCGGATCAACCACGCGCGGCGGCGAGGCCCGTTTCTGAATCGAGCACAGCCCGCGCCGCCGCGGCGACGTTCTCGGCGGTGAAGCCGTACGCGGCGAACAGGGTCCTGGCATCGGCGGAGGCGCCGAAGTGCTCCAGCGAGACGATGCGTCCCGCGTCGCCCACGAACCGGTGCCAGGTGAGGCCGATGCCGGCCTCGACCGCGACCCGGGCCTTCACCGACGGCGGAAGCACCCGGTCGCGGTACTCGCGCGGCTGTTCCTCGAACCACTCCACGGACGGCATCGACACCACGCGGGCGCCGATCCCCTCGTGCTCAAGCGCCTCGCGCGCGGCGACGGCGAGCTGCACCTCGGAGCCGGTGGCGATGAGGAGGACGTCCGGTACCTCGGAAGAGGAGTCCTGGAGCACGTAACCGCCCTTCGCAGCATCGGAGTTGGGCGTGTACGTCGGGACGCCCTGGCGGGTGAGGGCCAGCCCGTGCGGGGCCGGGTGGGTGGCGTGCCGCTTGAGGATCTCGGCCCAGGCGATCGCCGTCTCGTTGGCGTCGGCGGGGCGGACGACGTTCAGGCCCGGGATGGCGCGCAGCGACGCGAGGTGCTCGACCGGCTGGTGGGTGGGACCGTCCTCGCCGAGGCCGACGGAGTCGTGCGTCCACACGTACGTCACCGGCAGTTGCATCAGCGCCGACATCCGCACGGCGTTGCGCATGTAGTCGGAGAACACCAGGAACGTGCCGCCGTAGACACGGGTGTTGCCGTGCAGCGCGATGCCGTTCATCTCCGCGGCCATCGAGAACTCGCGGATCCCGAAGTGGACGGTACGGCCGTACGGGTCGGCCTCGGGCAGCGGGTTGCCCTTCGGCAGGAAGGAGGACGTCTTGTCGATGGTGGTGTTGTTGGAGCCGGCCAGGTCGGCGGAGCCGCCCCACAGCTCGGGGAGGACCGCGCCGAGCGACTGAAGCACCTTGCCGGACGCGGCGCGGGTGGCGACGGACTTGCCGGGCTCGAACACCGGCAGTGCGTCCTCCCAGCCCTCGGGGAGCTGACCGGCGACGACCCGGTCGAACAGCTGGGCGCGCTCCGGGTTGGCGGCGCGCCACTCGGCCAGCCGCTTGTCCCAGGCCGCGTGGGCCTCGGCGCCGCGGTCCAGGGCGGCGCGGGTGTGGGCGAGGACCTTGTCGGTCACCTCGAAGGACTGCTCCGGGTCGAAGCCGAGGACGCGCTTGGTGGCGGCGACCTCGTCCGCGCCGAGGGCGGAGCCGTGGGAGGCCTCGGTGTTCCGGGCGTTCGGGGCGGGCCAGGCGATGATCGTGCGCAGCGAGATGATCGAGGGACGCCCCGTCTCGGCCTGGGCGGTCTTCAGGGCCGCGTAGAGGGCGGAAACGTCGATGTCCCCGCTTTCTGTGGGCTCCACACGCTGGGTGTGCCAGCCGTAGGCCTCGTACCGCCCCAGCACGTCCTCGGAGAACGCGGTCGCGGTGTCGCCCTCGATGGAGATGTGGTTGTCGTCGTAGACGAAGACCAGGTTGCCGAGCTTCTGGTGGCCGGCCAGCGAGGAGGCCTCGGCGGAGACGCCCTCCTCCAGGTCGCCGTCGGAGACGATCGCCCAGATCGTGTGGTCGAAGGGCGAGTCGCCCTCGGGGGCGTCCGGGTCGAACAGACCGCGCTCGTAGCGGGCGGCCATCGCCATGCCGACGGCGTTGGCGACGCCCTGGCCGAGCGGGCCGGTGGTGGTCTCGACGCCCGCGGTGTGCCCGTACTCGGGGTGACCCGGCGTCTTCGAGCCGTGCGTCCGGAAGCTCCTGAGGTCGTCCAGCTCCAGTTCGTAGCCGGACAGGAAGAGCTGGGTGTAGAGCGTCAGCGAGGTGTGTCCGGGGGACAGAACGAAGCGGTCGCGGCCGGTCCACTCGGGGTCCGCCGGATCGTGCCGCATCACCTTCTGAAAGATCGTGTACGCGACCGGGGCCAGGCTCATGGCCGTGCCGGGGTGGCCGTTGCCCACCCGTTGCACGGCGTCGGCCGCCAGGAGACGCGCGGTGTCGACGGCACGCCGGTCGATGTCGGTCCACTCGAAGCTGTTCGGTGTCTGCGTGCTCATCTTCAAGAAGTCCTCGATGGGAGCGGGTCAGCTGCTCTGATGCGTTCAAACTTAAAAGTCTGACTTTTACGGGGAAAGGTCGCCGTGTGTCAGCCTGTGGTGAAAGTGGGACACGGATGGCGTGACCGGGACGGCGCGAGAAGGACATGGTGGACAGAACCATCCAAGGCGGAGACGGTGACGGCGGCGTTGACGGGATCAGAACGTTCCCCTTCCCGGTCGAGCAGAGCGTCGGCGGCGTCGGCATGCAGGTGGGCCCCATGGGCGCCGGGCGCACCTGGCACGCGGGCGACGCGCCGCTGGACCGCGTGCACCGCATCGACTTCCACGTCGTGATGCTCTTCGACGACGGCCCCGTCCGCCACATGATCGACTTCGCCGAGTACGAGGCGACGGCCGGCGACGTGCTGTGGATCCGCCCGGGCCAGGTCCACCGTTTCTCGAAGTCCAGCGGGTACCGCGGAACGGTCCTGACCATGCAGCCCGGTTTTCTGCCCCGCGCCACCGTCGAGGCCACCGGCCTGTACCGCTACGACCTGCCGCCGCTGCTGCACCCGGAGGAACGGGAGCTCGCGGGCCTGCGCGCGGCCCTGACGTACCTGCAGGGGGAGTACGACGACGGCGGCGCCGACGGTACTCTGCCCGTCAGTCTGCACACGGCGGTGCTGCGGCACTCGCTGACCGCGTTCCTGCTGCGGCTGGCGCACCTCGCGGCGAGCGGCGCGGAGGCGGCGCGCCGCCAGGCCGACACCACCTTCACGCTCTTCAGGGACGCCGTCGAGAAGGACTTCGCCACCAACCACAGCGTCAGCGCCTATGCCGACGCCCTCGGCTACTCCCGCCGCACCCTGGTGCGCGCGGTCCGCTCGGCCACCGGCGAGACGCCCAAGGGCTTCATCGACAAGCGGGTCGTCCTGGAGGCGAAACGGCTCCTGGCCCACACGGACCTGCCGATCGGCCGGGTCGGCGCGGCCGTGGGCTTCCCCGACCCGGCGAACTTCTCCAAGTTCTTCCAACTGCACACGGGACACACCCCGGTGGCCTTCCGCGTCGAACTGCGCTGACGAGGCCGTGCAGCGGGGGCGGTCGCCGACGCCGGCATGGCGGCGACGCCAGAGGTTGACGTATGCGTGAAGGTCAACCGTCCAGCGTCGCCGGGGGAGTTGCTCAGTGACCGAAGGCGAACCAGTTGACGTTCACGAAGTCCGCCGGCTGGCCGCTGGTGAAGGTCAGATAGACGTCGTGGGTGCCGGTGACGGAGCTGATGTTCGCGGGGATCGTCCGCCAGGTCTGCCAGCCACCGGTGTTGGCCACCGAGAAGCTGCCGACGGGCGTGGCCGTACGGCTGTCGAGGCGCACCTCGACCAGCCCGCTCACCCCGCCGGCCGCACCGCTCGCGACCCGCGCGTTGAACTGGGTCGCCGCCGTGGAACCGAAGGTGACGCCCTTGAACAGCGCCCAGTCGCCGTTCGCGAGGGAGCCGATGTCCTGGCCGCCGCCGGTGTCGGTCGTGGTCTCGGTGGCCGTGCCCGACTGGCTGTCATAGGACTCGGCCTGGATCGTGCCGTAGGCGTCCCGGCCGCCGGACGGCGGCGGGGTGCTGGTCCCGCCGCCGCTGCCCGCGGCCTGGAGCACCTGCACGTAGTCCACCACCATCGGGTGGCCAGGCTCGGTCGCGCCGTCCAGGCCGCCGCCGAAGGCGTCCGGGAACGCGCCGCCCATCGCGACGTTCAGGATGACGAAGTAGCCGTGGTTGGTGGCGTTGGTCCAGGTCGTCGCGTCCACCTGGTTCGCGGTGACCGTGTGGTAGTTGACGCCGTCGACGTAGAAGCGGATCGCCTCCGGAGCCACCGAGCGGTCCCACTCCATCGCGTAGGTGTGGAAACCGGACTGGCAGGTGGTGTTCGGACACGCGACGGAGTTGCCGATGCCGGTGGTCTCGTTGCACGGGCCGCCCGGGTTGGTGCCGCAGTGCATCGTCGCCCACACCTTGTTCAGGCCCTGGACGTTCTCCATGATGTCCAGCTCGCCGACGCCCGGCCAGTTCTGGTAGTTGCCCCGGTACGGCGCGCCGAGCGTCCAGAACGCGGGCCAGTAGCCCTCGGCGGCGGTGCCGGTCACGTTGGGCATCTGCAGTCGGGCCTCGACCCGCAGCTTGCCGCCGGACGGCGGCTGGAAGTCGGTGCGCTTGGTCTCGATGCGGCCCGACGTCCAGTTGCCGGCCGAGTCGCGCAGCGGGGTGATGCGCAGGTTGCCGTTGCCGTCGAGCGAGACGTTGTTGGTGCTGTCGGTCATCGTCTCGACCTCGCCGGTGCCCCAGTTGGCCGGCCCGCCGGGATACGAAGTCCCGGTGCTGTACTGCCAGTTGGAGGTGTTGACGCCGGTGCCGGCCGCCCCGGTGAAGTCGTCGAGGAAGACCTGCGTCCAGCCGGACGGGGGCGTGGGCGCGGAGGCGTTCGCGGGCAGGGTGACGGCCGCCGCCGCTGCGGCCGCCAGCCCGAGCGTGCTGAGCACGGCGACGAGCGCGCGTCGCCGTCTGGGTATGCCGGAGGTTGCACTCATGGGGGTGCCTCTCGGGTACGGGGGGAGGTGCGCGGGTGACTTCGAGAGCGCTCTCAGAGCAGTCTGAGAGCGCTCTCAAAGTGGGCCCAATGTGCTCTCCGTCCCGGAGGCCGTCAAGACTTAAAACAAGGAAAGTCCTTTCACCGCAGGGAAGTTCACGCTTTGAACCGCCCAAACCCGCCTACAGCCGTGGGCGAAAGTCACGTGAGCGGGTAGTCGTAGCGGATGAACCCGTTGAAGCCCGCCACCTTGTCGTACAGGGCGCGGGCGGTGGTGTTGCCCTCCTGGGTGCTCCAGTACAGACGGACGGCGCCCCGCTCGCGTGCCGCCTCGGCGACCCGCTCGATCAGCGCCCGGGCCACGCCCCGGCCGCGCGCCGCCTCGTCGACGTAGAGGTCCTGGAGATAGCAGCTGTCCGCCGTCCAGGCCGTGGCGTGGAACAGGTAGTGCGCGATGCCCACCAGCTTCCCGTCGGCCCGGGCGCCGAGGGCGTGCACCTCGCCGCCGTCGCGCAGCCGTCGCCACATCGCCTCGTACCCTTCGTCGGGCACGTCCGTGCGGTAGAACTTCTTGTAGCCGCGCGCCAGCACTTCCCAGGCGGCGCGATCTTCCGGGCCCGGTGAACCGATCTCGATCATGGGTGGGCATTCTCGCCGGGAGAACCCGCGGCCGCCAGTCCCGACGGCCGGCTCACCCGGGCCGGCCCTCCGGCTGCCAGCCCAGGGCCCGCGAGATCCCGCGCGCCGCGAGCCGCACCGCAGGCGCCAGCACCGGGACGGCCGCGTCTGCGTGCGGCACGACGACCGACACGGCCGCCACCACCGCGCCGCCCGGACCGCGTACCGGAGCGGCCACCGACAGGGCGTCCTCGGTGACCTGACGGCTGCTCACCGCAACGCCCGTGCGCCGTACTTCGGCCAGCATCCGGCGCAACTGGCCCGGATCTGTGACGGTGTGTGCCGTGTAGGACGCCAATGGCCGGGCGCAGTAGGCCTCTTGGAGTTCCAGATCGGCGTGCGCGAGCAGCGCGAGCCCGACGCCGGTGACGTGCAGCGGCCAGCGGGCGCCCACCCGGATGTGCACGCCGACCGCCGAACGCCCCGACAGCCACTCGGTGTAGACGACCTCGGACCCGTCCCGCACCGCCAACTGCACGTTCTCGTGCGTGGCTTCGTACAGGTCCTCCAGGTAGGGCAGCGCGACCTGACGCAGCACCAGACCGCGCGGGGCCAGCGCCGCGATCTCCCACAGCCGCAGCCCCACGTGGTACACGCCGGACGCGTCCCGCTCCAGGGCGCCCCATTCCGTCAGCGCGCCCACCAGTCGGTGCGCGGTGGTGAGGGTGAGTCCGGCGCGGCGGCTGATGTCGGTCAGCGACAGCGCGGCATGCGTGTGGTCGAAGGCGGCGAGCACGGCCAGCAGCCGGTCCGGCGCGGAACGGGAGGTCATGGCGAGGGCGCCCCGGTCCATCAGCTCCTCCTCACTGCGTCAGGCGAGTCCGTCCCCGGCGATCCGCAGCAGCAGCGTGTGCAGGGCGTCGCGGTCGGCGGGGTCGAGGGGGTCCAGCAGTTCGTTCGTCACCCGCAGGCCCGCCTCGTCGGTGCCGCGCAGGAAGGCGCGGCCGTCCTCGGTGAGGACGACGATCCGGCTGCGGCGGTCGTCCGGGGCCGGGCGGCGCTCGGCGAAGCCCAGCCGCTCCAGGTCGTCGACCAGGCCGACGATCGCGCTGGGGTCGTAGCCGAGCCGGGTGCTGAGCTCGCGCTGGAGGGCGCCCTCGGCGGTGGCGAGGAAGCGCAGCACCGCGTAGTGGCGCAGGCGCAGCCCCGACTCCTGGAGGAACGTGTTGAACAACTGACCCGAGCGCAGCCCCAGGCGGTAGAGCAGATAGCCGGTGTCCGCGTGCAGCTCGCGCATCCACGGCTCGTCCGCGTCGATCGGGGCGGCGTTCACTGCGTTGTCCTGGCGGGCGATGGCGGGCTCCCTGGGCTCGGTCCCCTTCCGGGGGCGGTTCGTCGTGTTCCGGGGGTGTTCCGGGGGTGGTTCGTCGTACTGATTCCAGCATGACGCACCCCATAGGTCGACAACAACTATTGACGACAACAATTATTGCTCTTAGCTTCGATCTCGAAGTCGCACTCCATGCGACGCGAAGCCGCACCCCACGCGAACCCATGTGCACGCATGTGCACCCATGTGAAGGGACACCGTCGTGCCCAGCATCGATCTCACCGGCAAGGTCGCCGTCGTCACCGGCAGCGGCCGGGGCCTCGGCCTCGCCTATGCGCACGCCCTCGCCGCCCACGGCGCCGCCGTGGTCGTCAACGACGTCGACGAGGCGGTCGCAGAGCAGGCCGTGAAGTCCATCGTCGAGGCCGGCGGCAGGGCCGTCGCCGAGGTCGTCCCGGTCGGCACGACCGAGGCCGCCGAGCGGCTGGTGAACCGGGCCGTGGAGGAGTTCGGGCGGCTCGACGTCCTGGTCACCAACGCGGGCATCCTGCGCGACAAGGTGCTGTGGAAGATGACCGACGATGACTTCGACGCGGTGATCGCCACCCACCTCAAGGGCACGTTCACCTGCGCCCGCGCCGCCGCCGTGCGGATGCGCGAGCAGGGCGAGGGCGGCACGCTGATCCTGGTCGGCTCCCCGGCCGGCCAGCGCGGCAACTTCGGTCAGACGAACTACGCCGCCGCCAAGGCCGGCATCGCCGCGTTCGCCCGCACCTGGTCCATGGAACTGGGCCGCGCGAGCATCACCGTCAACGCGATCGTGCCGGTCGCCGCCACCGCGATGACCGAGACCATCCCCGCCTTCGCCCCCTACGTCGAGGCGCTGAAGAACGGCGAGCCGTTCCCGGACTTCCTGCGCAAGGGCGAGGGCTTCGGCACCCCCGAGGACTGCGCGGCCCTCGTGCCCTTCCTGGCCTCCGAGGCCGCCCGGTCCATCACCGGCCAGGCCATCGGCATCGGCGGCGACAAGGTGGCACTCTGGTCGCATCCGCAGGAGATCCGCGCGGCCTACGCCGACGGCGGCTGGACCCCCGAGACCCTGGCCGACGTCTTCCCCGCCTCGGTCGGCGCCGAGCTGCAGAGCGTCGGCATCCCCGCCCCGAAGTTCCCGGAGGCCTGACCATGGCGACCATCGACGTCGAGGAACTCGTCGCGATCGACGTCCACACCCACGCGGAGGTGTCCTCCAAGGGCCACTCCTCGCTCGACGACGATCTGCACGACGCCTCCTCCGCCTACTTCAAGGTGGAGGGCAAGCGGAAGCCGACCCTGGAGGAGACGGCCGCCTACTACCGGGAGCGGAAGATGGCCGCCGTGATCTTCACGGTGGACGCCGAGTCCGCGACCGGCACCGCGCCCGTCCCGAACGAGGAGGTCGCCGAGGCCGCCGCCGCCAACGCGGACGTCCTCATCCCGTTCGCCTCCATCGACCCCTTCCGCGGCAAGGCGGGCGTGCGGCAGGCCCGCCGCCTGGTCGAGGAGTACGGGGTGAAGGGCTTCAAGTTCCACCCCAGCATCCAGGGCTTCTTCCCCAACGACCGCTCGGTCGCGTACGACCTCTACGAGGTGATCGAGGAGACCGGGACCATCGCGCTGTTCCACACCGGCCAGACCGGCATCGGGGCCGGCGTGCCGGGCGGCGGCGGGATCCGGCTGAAGTACTCCAACCCGCTGCACGTGGACGACGTCGCCGCCGACTTCCCGCATCTCAAGATCATCCTGGCGCATCCGTCCTTCCCCTGGCAGGACGAGGCCCTGGCCGTCGCCACCCACAAGCCGGGCGTGCACATCGACCTGTCCGGCTGGTCGCCGAAGTACTTCCCGCCGCAGCTCGTGCAGTACGCCAACACGCTGCTGAAGGACAAGGTCCTCTTCGGCTCCGACTTCCCCGTCCTCACCCCCGACCGCTGGCTCGCCGACTTCGACAAGCTGACGATCAAGGACGAGGTGAAGCCGAAGATCCTCAAGGAGAACGCCGCCCGGCTCCTCGGGCTGACCACACCGTAAGGGGCGTGGAAGATGCGCAACGAGGGACTGGGGTCGTGGCCCGCACGCCGGGCCCGTAAGACCCCGCACCGCACCGCCCTGGTCCACGGTGAGGAGTCGACGGACTATCGCACGCTGTACGCACGCACCAGGCGCCTGGCCCACGCCCTGCGCGCCCGGGGCGTGCGGCGCGGCGACCGCATCGCCTACCTCGGCCCGAACCACCCCTCCTACCTGGAGACCCTGTTCGCCGCCGGAACCCTCGGCGCGGTGTTCGTCCCCCTGAACACCCGCCTCGCCGGCCCCGAGATCGCCTACCAGCTCGCCGACTCCGGCGCCAAGGCCCTCGTCTACGGCCCCACGCACGCCGGCCTGGTCGCCGGACTGCCCGGGAACACGGACGTGCGGACCTACGTCGAGGTCGGCGCCGAATACGAGGAGGCGCTCGCCGCCGCCTCCGACGAGCCGATCGACACACCGGTCACCCCCGACGACACCTGCATCATCATGTACACCTCGGGCACGACCGGCCGCCCCAAGGGCGCCATGCTCACCCACGGCAACCTCACCTGGAACGCGATCAACGTCCTCGTCGACAGCGACCTGATCGCCGACGAACGCGCCCTGGTCTCCGCGCCGTTGTTCCACACGGCCGGCCTGAACATGCTGACCCTGCCGGTGCTCCTCAAGGGCGGCTGCTGCGTCCTGGTCGAGGCCTTCGACCCGGACGCCACCTTCGACCTGATCGCACGGCACCGGATCACCTTCATGTTCGGGGTGCCGACGATGTTCGAACAGGTGGCCCGGCACCCGCGCTGGGCGGACGCCGATCTGTCCTCCCTGCGGATCCTGACCTGCGGCGGCTCCCCGGTGTCGACGCCGCTGATCGCCGCCTACCAGGAACGCGGACTCACCTTCCTGCAGGGCTACGGCATGACCGAGGCCTCACCCGGGACGCTGTTCCTGGACGCCGAGCACTCGATCAGCAAGGCGGGCTCGGCCGGCGTCCCGCACTTCTTCAGCGACGTACGCGTCCTGCGCCCCGACCTCAGCCCGGTCGACGTCGGCGAGACCGGCGAGGTCGTCGTCCGCGGGCCGCACGTCATGCCCGGCTACTGGGGACTGCCCGAGGAGACGGCCGCCTCCTTCGCCGACGGCTGGTTCCGCAGCGGGGACGCGGCCCGGGTCGACGAAGACGGCTATGTGCACATCGTCGACCGCATCAAGGACATGATCATCTCGGGTGGGGAGAACATCTACCCCGCCGAGATCGAGGACCTGCTCCTCGCCCACCCCGACATCGTCGAGTGCGCGGTCATCGGCGTGTCCGACGACAAGTGGGGCGAGGTGCCGCGCGCGGTCGTCGTGCCCCGCGAGGGCGCTTCGCTGGATCCCGACGAGGTGCTCGCGTCTCTGGCGGGGCGGCTCGCCAAGTACAAGGTCCCCAAGTCGGTGGTGATCGCGGACGAACTTCCGCGCACGGCCTCCGGCAAGCTCCTCAAAGCCCGGGTGCGCACGCGCTACGGCTCCACCTCCTGAACAACTCCCTTGTGAGGAACAGCATATGAGCATCACCGTCAACGGCCTGGACGAGCTGAAGAAGCTGGCCGGCAGCGACCTGGGCACCAGTGAGTGGATCGAGGTCACCCAGGAGCGCATCGACACGTTCGCCGACGCGACCGGGGACCACCAGTGGATCCACGTGGACCCCGAGCGGGCCGCCGCCGGACCCTTCGGGGCGCCGATCGCCCACGGTTACCTGACTCTTTCTCTCTTCATCCCGCTGTTCACCGAGCTGCTGGACGTCCAGGGCGTCACGACCAAGGTCAACTACGGGCTGAACAAGGTCCGCTTCCCCTCGCCGGTGAAGGTCGGCTCGCGGATTCGGCTGGTCGGGAAGCTGACCGAGGTCGAGGACGTGCCGGGCGGGGTGCAGATCACCGTCGACGGGGCGATCGAGATCGAGGGCGGCGCGAAGCCTGCGGCGGTGCTGCAGAGTCTGTCGCGTTTCTACGCGTGAGGCTGCGCCGCTTCAGCCGTTCAGCGCCGTAGGGGCTTGTGCCGTGGGGAGACTGCGGACCGGTTGTGGCTGGTCGCGCAGTTCCCCGCGCCCCTTAAAACAGCTCCCCGCGCCCCTTTTGGGGCGCTTCAGCTGACGACGTCGACGAAGATCGGGTTGGCGTAGAACCAGGTGTCGGCCCACGGGTCGCCGTTGCCCGGCTCGTGGGGGATCGGGCCGTGGGGGTCCACGGAAGCACCCAGGTAACCGGTTCCGTTCCGGTTGCCGTCGCTGCCGCGCAGGCGGACGTAGAAGGACTCCTCGCCCACGGTGAGCGGGACGCGCAGGGTGTACGTGCCCTTGCGGCCGCTCACCTCCGTCGTGTGGGCGACCTTCGTGTCGGGCGCCTGCCACGTGTCGCGGTCGGACACCGTGCCGCGCACCGCGCCCCGGACCACGTCCAGGTGCGCCAACTCCGGCAGGATTCCCTGGGGGTTGGGCCGGGAAGCGGTGGTGACGGTGATGTTCAGGGTCAGCTTCTCGCCCCTGCGGACCCGCAGCCGGCCGCCGAGCGTGACGCCCCGGCCGCTGCTGTGCTCCCGGCGCAGCCGGACCTCGAGCCCGTCGAGCAGATGCCCGTGGTCGAGCCAGACGCGGCCCTCGCGCAGCCCCGTCATCACCGCCCGGTAGCCGTACCGGGTGACGCCCACGTGGGTGCGGCTGAACTGGCCCGGCCAGAAGTCGCTGCCCGGCTGGGGGGTGTCGGTGTTCACCGGGTCGGGCAGCCTGCCGGTGTTGTCGAAGTTCTGCCCGGCCGGCCAGTCGCCGTTCTTCCAGGTGTCGAAGACGGTGCGGTGGTTGTCGGAGTTGGTGGTGATCGAGAACAGCCGGCCTTCGGCCAGCATCGAGTCCCACAGACCGCCGACGGTCGCCGTCGCCCAGTCGAAGCCGCCGTACGTGAGGTAGGCGTCCGCCGGGTAGCCCGCCCAGGACTGCGCGGACGGCTTGTTCTCGTACTCGCCGCGGATGGACGTGCTGCCGCGCCAGCCGGGGAGTGCCGCGCCCTGAGCGCCGGGCGCGCCCTCCATGCCGATCATGATCTCGGGCGCCGCGTCGCGCCAGCCCCGCATCTCGTGCGGGGAGTCGATGCCGAGACGCAGCGGGTGGTTGGCCAGGACGAGGACGTCGTCGACGTAGCCCGAACGGCGCTGCTCGGCCAGCCACTTGATCGCCTTGACGGCGTGCGCCTCGTTGCGGGCGGTGTCGGCCGCGCCGGCGGAGCCCTCGGTGTACCCGAGCAGCTTGCCGTCGTAGGCGAGCTCGAACTGCGTGAGCAGGTCGACCTCGTGCGGGCCGGGCGCGGCGAACACCGTGCAGTGCTCGGCGGCCGGGATGTACCACTCCAGGCCCTGGAAGATCAGCTGCCGCGGGTTCTCGGCGCGGGCCTTGAGGATCTCCTGGTGCTCCATGGCGGCGCCGTAGTGGGCGTGCCCGAAGTTGGAGTGCTCGTTGAAGACCATCCAGTCGAGCCCGTACCGGGCGGCGGCCCGTGCCTGCTGGGAGAAGGTGTACTTCGCGTCGTGGCTGTACACGGAGTGCACGTGGTGGTCGCCGACGAGGTAGGCGAGACGCGGGTCCTCGCCGCCGTAGCCCTGGCCGGCGGCGGCGGCGGCCGGGGCAGCCGCCCCGCCCAGGGCGAACGCTGCGCCGAACAGTCCGGCGCGGCGAAGGAGTTGACGTCTCGACACGCCTTGGGCGTCGAGAGCTGTGGGGGAGACGGAGGGGTCGGCCCAGACGGGCAGTTGCTGCTCGGTCATGATTCTTCGGTGTCCTCTTCGAGGGCGTCAGTGGTTCATGAAGGAGGTCACGGGCAGCGCCCGATCGACGATGCGCACGTCGCCCAGGCGGCCGTGCAGGATCTGGTCGATCCTGCCTCCGTACTCGTAGCCGCCGAGCAGCCAGGGCAGCCCGACGGAGGCGATGCCGACGGACGTCGCCTTCGGGTTGCGCACGACCGGGCAGCCCTCGACGTACAGCGTGGTGTGCCGGCCGTCGTTGACGACCGCGAGGTGCCACCAGGTCTCCAGCGGCGTCTCCTGCCCCCAGTTGGTGGCGATGCCCTCCTGGTTCAGCGGGCGCATCGCCCACTGCGGTTCCCGGTCGTTGGAGAGGGAGAGGGTGGCCAGCGGCTCGTCGGGGTCGTCGCCGGTCTTGCCCGCCGCCCCGCCCGTCCCCGTCCGGCTGACCAGTCCCGACCATGCGTGGTGCGAAGGGTCCCAGTCGGCCGGAAGGCGGTAGAACGCCTCGATGGTGTAACCGGACTTGAACGTGGCCGAGTTGAGCGGCGCGCCGTCGACCGTGCGCAGGTACGCCCCCTTCAGCGGGGACTTGAATCCCTGGAACTCCAGGCTGCCGTGCCCGGGTTGGTCGGGGTGGTGGTCGGACGACCAGCCGAGCGTGCCGCCGCCGACCGCGACGACGGTGAGGTCGTTGCCGCGGCCGGACAGGTCACGGACCGCGCCGGACACGGTCGTGGCGTCGGCGTGCCCGTCGAAGCGCCAGTAGGCGACCGTGCCCGGGACGACGACCTTGGAGGCGGGACGCGCGGCCCGGGCCGGCACGGGGGCGAAGCCGGAGAAGCGCTCGGTGAAGTCGATGTCGACGGAGAACCGGTCGGCGTCGCCGCTCAGTTCGATCTCCTGCCGCTCCAGCTCGTTGAGCCCCTTCGCGGCCCGGCCCAGGATCCACGGGGAGACGGTCTCCACGTCGATGACGTTGCGGTCGAGGTCGAAGCGGTAGAGGCGGATCATCGCCGCACCGCCGAAGTAACGGTTCTGATAGTTCGTCAGGTGCAGGTGGACGTCATGTCCCGCCGCGTTCTTGCGCGTCGCCCGGCCGGCCGGCCAGTAGTGCCCGTTGAGGGTGAGGAAGATCTGGTCGTGGTCCTCGATCAGCCGGTCCCACAGCTGCTGCCCGTACGCCGAGAGGGAGTCGTCCTCGACCACCAGTTCGTGCGTGGTCAGGACGACCGGAGTCTTCGGGTGCTTGGCGAGCACGTCGGCGGCCCAGGCGTAGCCCTGGTCCGACAGCCGCCAGTCCAGCGCCAGCACCATCCACTCCCGGCCCGCCGCCCGGAACAGGTGGTACGTGTTGTAGCCGTCGGGGGAGGCCCCGCCGAACGTGGACTTCCCCCGGAAGCGCTGGGGACCGAAGGCGTCCAGGTAGGCGGTCGCGCCGCGCTGGTCGGTCGTCGACGACTTCACGTCGTGGTTGCCGGCCAGCACGCTGTAGCCGACCCCGCGCCGGTCGAGCAGCCCGAACGCCTCGCTGATCGCGGTGACTTCGTCCTTCGTCCCGTTCTGGGTGAGGTCGCCCAGGTGGGACAGGAACACGATGTTCTCGTCCTTGCCGTGCTCCAGCAGGTAGCGCAGCGACGCCTCGACCGGCGCCTTGTCGATGCTCGGGCCGTCGAAGAGGTACTGCGTGTCGGGCATGACGGCGAGCGTGAAGCGGCGGCTGTCGGGGTCGGGACGCCAGGTCTCGGCGGAGGCCGCCTCGACGGAGGCGGCCTCGGCGGTGGCCGGCAGGGCGATGCCGGCCGTGGCGGCGGCGCCGAGCAGCGCCGTGGCGCGGAGGAAGCCGCGTCTTCCGGCGCCGGCCTGCGCGGCCTCGCCGCAATCGTGGGCATGCGAAGTACACATGTGTGCTCCGTAGGGAAGTCCGTTGCTGGGAGAGGGAGTTCAGAGAACGCGCAGGGTCCAGCTCCAGCGGTGGACGCCCGGTGCGACGAGGTAGGAGGGCAAGGTGTCGGGGCCGCACGACGCCGTGCCGAGGCCGCGGTGCGCCGCGTCGAGGTGCACCACGCAGCCGGCGCGCGGGACGAGTTCGTCATGGTGGGAGACGGCGGTCAGGTCCTCGGCGCGGTACCGCGTGACGGAGACCTGGCGCGGCTCGTCCAACGTGACGGCGAGGCCCGTGGCGTCCGCCGCCGAGAGCGTGAAGCGCCGCACCCCGTGCCGGCCCCCGCTCTCCTGCGGACGCAGGTAGGGCGTGAACAACTCGTCGACGGGGACGGAGTGATGGCCCACCGGCGCGCCACCGCTGCGGTCCGGGTACGACTCCCACGGGCCCTGCCCGAACCACTCCAGCAGCTCCAGCCCCGCGACTGTCTCGAAGACCGAGCCGACCCGCGCCACGTCGTCGAACTCCTCGGGCAGCTCGGCCTGTTCGTCGATCCGCACCCCGCCCTCCATCGGCGTGAACACCTGCCGGTGCCGGACGACGCCGGTGGTCCCGGCGTACTCGGAGAGCACGGTCACCCCGTCGCCCTCCTGGTGGACCGAGAGCAGCTTGCGCACGAGGGAGTCCAGGCCCCACGTCCGCCAGCGCAGCGCCATCCCGCCCAGCTCGTCGTTGTCGGTGGGCGCCCGCCACAGCGACAGCGTGGGCGCGGCGGTCAGCAGAGGGTGGACGAGGAGTCCGTCGGCGTCGATCTCGACCCGACCGGATCCCACCGGTTCCTCGGCCGGCGCGGCCGCTCGGAGCTGCACCTGCGGTGCGCACACCTGCGTGCCGCGCGGCGCCCACGGCAGGTCCTCCGCCGTCGTCACCCGCAGCGTCAGCCACGCCTCGCCGCCGTCCTCGGGCAGCGCGAACGGCAGCGGCACCACGGCCGTCTCGCCCGGCCGCAGGTCGGGCAGTTCGGCCGTCGCGGTGAGCGTCCCGCCGTGGGCGAGCGACAGCTCCCACTCGCCGGCGAGCCACTCCAGGCCGCGGAAGTGCTGGTGGTTGGAGAGGACCAGGCCCTCGTGCCGGAAGCCCTGGAGCCGCAGGGGCGCGGCGAGCTCACGGTGTTCGTACATCACCGGCTTCGGAGTGCGGTCCGGGAAGACGACGCCGTCGGCGATGAACGCGCCGTCGTGGTCCTTCTCGCCGAAGTCGCCGCCGTACGCCCAGCGGTACCCGGGCGCGGCGACACCGTTGTCGTAGAGCCCGGCGCCCCCACGCCCGACCGGTCTTCCGTCGTTCACGGACTGAAGGATTCCGTGGTCCCAGAACTCCCAGATGAACCCGCCCTGAAGACCCGGGGTTGCCTCGATGGCGGCCCAGTGGTCGGCCAGCGTGCCGTTGCTGTTGCCCATCGCGTGGGAGTACTCGCACTGGATGAGCGGCTTGGTCTGCTGCCCGGACAGCGCGTGCGCCACGCAGTCCTCCAGCGGCGCGTACATCGGGCAGGCGATGTCGGAGGCGAGCTCCGGATCCGCCCAGCCGCGCTTGGCGGCCCCCTCGTACTGCAGCGGCCGGGTCGGATCGTGCCGGCGCACCCAGCCCGCGGCCGCGTCGTGGTTCGCGCCGTAGTCGGACTCGTTGCCCAGCGACCAGATGATGACCGACGGATGGTTCTTGTCCCGCAGCACCATGCGGGAGACCCGGTCGACGAAGGCGTTCAGATAGCGCGGGTCGTCGGCGATCTCGTGGGCGTGGTCGTGCGACTCGATGTCCGCCTCGTCGACGACGTAGAAACCGATTTCGTCGGCGAGGTCGTACAGCGTCGGGTCGTTGGGATAGTGCGCGGTGCGGATCGCGTTGAAGCCGAAACGCTTGAGCAGGACCAGGTCCGCGCGCATGTCGTCGTACGACGCCGTCCGCCCCGTCAGCGGGTGGAAGTCGTGCCGGTTGACGCCCCGGACGAAGATCCGCTCGCCGTTGACCAGCAGGTCCCGGCCGACGATCTCGACATCCCGGAAGCCGACGCGGTGCCGGGAGGTGTCGGCGACCGTGCCGTCGGCGCGGTGCAGCCGGACCGTCAGGCCGTACAGCTCGGGCGTCTCGGCCGTCCAGGTGCGCACCTCGGGCACGCGTGCGGTGAGGCGTGTCTCGCCGAGGAAGTCGGAGACGCGCTCGTCCTCGGCGTTGGCCAGGTCGAACGCGGCGTCCTGCGCCACCGGCAGCCCGTCCAGGTCCCCGCTGACGTACCAGCCCTCGGGCAGCGCCCCGCCGCCGGCGTCCCGCACCTGGCAGTCGACGCGCAGCGCACCGTCCTGCGCCGCCCGCACGGTCACGTCGGCCAGGTGCAGCGGGTCGGTGGCGTACAGCAGCACCGAGCGGGTGATCCCGCCGTGCCACCAGTGGTCCTGGTCCTCGATGTGCGAGGCGTCCGACCATTTGACGACCGTCAGCCGCAGCACGGACCGCCCGCCGGGGCGCACGACGCCCGACAGGTCGAACTCGGCCGCCAGATGGGAGTCCTTGGAGACGCCGACGGGCCGCCCGTCCACGTGCACCAGCAGCACGCTCTCGGCGGCCCCGACCTGGAGCACGATCCGGCGTCCGGCCCACTCCGCGGGGACGTCGATCTCCCGTTCGTACACCCCGGTGGGATTGTCGGCCGGCGACAGCGGAGGGAATTCCGC
This sequence comes from Streptomyces sp. NPDC051677, assembly GCF_044453465.1. NCBI lineage: Bacteria > Bacillati > Actinomycetota > Actinomycetes > Kitasatosporales > Streptomycetaceae > Streptomyces > Streptomyces sp. NPDC051677. The sequence continues at coordinate 45,992 of NZ_JBITCT010000022.1, read as the reverse complement.
GTACGGCATACGGATGTTCAGGTACTGCGGAAGGTCGTCCGTGCCCTGCATGGTCCATACGCCGGGCACGGTCGCCGTCGACCAGGGACCGTCGACCGGCGCGTCCGGAGCGGGCAGCAACCGAAAGCGCCAGTCGCCGTCCAGGGAGTGTGCTCCGGTGCGCCGGTCGACGGCGTTCATGGGCAGCCGCTGCCAGGAGGTCACCTCGGGCGCCTCCCACGGGCGCAGCGCCAGCAGCGGGTCCGTCACGTGGTCGCTCACTTGATCGCTCCCTTGGCGAGGTCCCCGATCATCTGGCGGGCGCCGATCGCGAACACGATCAGCAGCGGGACGAGGGCGAGCAGTGCGCCGGTCATGACCATTCCGTAGTCCGTGGTGCCGTGGGTGCCGTTGAGCTGGGACAGGGCGACCTGGAGGGTCACGTTGTCCGGGTTGGTGAGGGCGATCAGGGGCCAGGCGTAGTCGTTCCACTGGCCCATGAAGGTGAAGATGCCGAGGAACGCCAGGCCCGGCCGGACCACCGGGAGGGCCACGTGCCAGTACTGGCGCAGGAAGTTCGCGCCGTCGATGCGGGAGGCGTCGAGGAGTTCGTCGTGGATCGCGCCCGTCATGTACTGGCGCATCCAGAAGATGCCGAACGCGTTGGCGGCCGCCGGCACGATCAGCGCCGTCATCGAGCCGATCCAGCCGAGCTTCGCCATGATCACGAACTGGGGGATCGCCTGGAGCTGTGCCGGGACCATGAAGATGAACATGAGCAGCACGAACAGCAGCCGCTTGCCCGGGAACTCGAACTTGGCGAAGACGAAGGCCGCCAGCGAGTCGAAGAACAGGACCAGGAACGTCACCGAACCCGCGACCAGCAGCGAGTTGAACATCGAGCCGAAGAAGTCGATGTTGTCGAAGAGGTTGCGGACGTTTTCCAGGAAGTGCGTGCCCGGCAGCAGCTTGGGCGGGTAGGAGAAGATCTCCGACGACGTGTGCGTCGACATGATCACGGCCCAGTAGAACGGGAAGGCCGAGAGCAGGACGCCGAGGACGAGGCTCGTGTGCAGCGCCAGCCCTCTGCGCAGCGACCCGTCGATCCGCTGGGTACGCCGGGGCCGGGTTTCTTCGATGGATGTCATGGTGAGCGGGCCTCCTAGTCTTCGCCCCGGCGCTGCACCAGACGCCAGTTGATGATCGAGAAGAGGACGACGACGAGGAAGATGCCCCACGCCACGGCGGCGCCGTAGCCGAAGTCGTTGTTGTCGAAGGTCTGCTGGAAGAAGTAGAGGACCATGGTCCGGCCGGCGTGGCCCGGACCGCCCGAGAACGTCGAGTCGTTCGAGGTGTTCTGCAGCAGGACCTGGGGTTCGGAGAAGCTCTGCAGACCGGTGACCGTCGACACGACGAGCACGAACAGCAGCACCGGACGCATCATCGGCAGCGTGATCCGGAAGAACGTCTGCACGGGGCCCGCGCCGTCCATCCGCGCCGCCTCGTACAGCTCGCCCGGGATGGTCTGGAGCCCGGCGAGGAAGATGATCGCGTTGTAACCGGTCCACTGCCAGGTCATCAGCGTCGCGATGGCGATCTTGATGCCCCAGGGGGTGTTCAGCCAGGCGATCTGGTCGAAACCGATGGCCTGCAGGAACGCGTTGACGAGACCGAAGTTGGTGGAGAAGACCGAACCGAAGATGATCGCGATCGCCACGACCGAGGTGACGTTCGGCAGGAAGTAGGCAACGCGGTAGAGGTTCTTGAACCGGACTGCCGAGTTGAGCATCACGGCCGTCACCATCGCCAGGAAGATCATGGGGAAGGTGGCCAGCGCCCAGATCACGATCGTGGTCCCGATCGAGCTCCAGAACTCGGAGTCGCTCAGCAGGTACTGGTACTGCGACAGACCCGCCCACTCCATCGAGCCGAGGCCGTCCCAGCGGTGGAAGGACAGGTAGAGCGAGAAGCCGACGGGGATCAGGCCGAAACAGAGGAACAGCAGGTAGAAAGGGGAGATCGCGGCATAGAGGTGCCAGTGCTTGCGGAAACCTTTCCGGGGCTGTGTCACGGGGGTCTCCGCGACGACCGCCGGGGGCTTCTCCAGCGCGGGGAGGGTGGCCATCAGTAGCTCACCCCCAGGTGCTTCGCGATCCGCCGGCATTTGCTCATGGCGTCACTCCAGGCCTGCTTCGGGTCCTTGCCGAGGACGCCGACGTTCTTGATCTCGTCCTTGATGGGCTGCCCGAGCGCGATGTCGAACGGGCTGTTGTAGGCGACGACGATCTTCTGCGCGGCGGGCCCGAAGACGTCCATCGTGACCTGGCCGCCGAAGAACGGGTCGGGCTCGCGCAGTTGCGCCGCGCCGTACGAGGCGGGGGTGGAGGGGAAGAGGCCCGCGTCGACGAAGCCCTGCGCCTGGTTGCCCGCGTCGAGCATCCAGCTGATGATCTGGAAGGCCTGCTCGGGCTCCCGGCACGCCTTGGTGATCGACAGGAACGAGCCGCCGTTGTTGGCGGGCCGCACGGGCATGTCGGCCACCCGCCACCGGCCCTTCGTCTTCGGCACGCCGTTCTTGAGGTCGCTGGTGGCCCAGGAGGCGCCCAGCTGGCTCGGCAGCTTGCCGTCCTCCACCGCCGACAGCTGGTCCGGGGTGCCGGTGACGAGGTTCGACACGATCTTGCGCCGTTTCGCCTCGACGGCGAGCGCCCAGGCGTCGCGCACGTGTTCCTGGTCGCCGATGAAGTGGCGGTCCTTGTCGACGTAACGCTTGCTGCCCTGGTTCACCACGTTGTCGTAGACGCTGTTGACGTCGGTGAGCAGCGAGGTCCCCGGGATCCGCTTCCTGAGCTGCTCGCCCGCCGCGAAGAACTTCTCCCAGGTGTTGAGCTCCCTCGACACGTCGGCGGGCTCGTAGGGCAGCCCCGCCTTCTGGAAGACGGCGTACTGGTAGAAGTGCCCGACCGGCCCGCAGTCGATCGGGAAGCCGATCATCGTGCCGTCGTCGGCGATGCCCTGCTCCCACTTCCAGGGCAGGTACTGGGATCTGTACTTGTCCGCGCCGAGCGTGCGCAGGTCCACGAACTGGTCGGCGTTGGGCAGGTAGGACGCCATGTCCTCGCCCTTCAGGCCCGCGATGTCGGGGATGTGGGCGCGGCCGGCCATCGTCGTGATCAGCTTCGACCGGTAGTAACCGCCGATCTTGATGGCCTGGAGGTCGACCGAGGTGTCGTATCGGGCCCTGGCGTTCTTGACGACCGTGTCGCCGAGGCCGCCGTCCCAGTACCACAGGACCATGTTCCGGCCGGTCGAACCGGTCGGAACGGCGCAGCCGGACGCCAGGCCGCCGAGCGCCGTGACGGCCGAACCGGCCAGGCTCGCTCGCAGCAGGCCTCTACGGGAGAGCCGCACAGCTCCCACCGCCTTTCGGATCTGTTCGCGTCTTCGCAGACGATGTGCCATGGGAAGGGCACGCGTTGAGGGGGGTGTCGTGTTCGGGGGCGGGCGGGGTCAGAGCCGGACGGGCGGGGTGACCGGCGCGTAGTGCACGGCCGGGCCCACGTCCGCCGGGATGCGGTCGGCGAGGAAGCCGTACGTCCGCTTCAGCTCGGGGTCGGTCACCGAGCGCCACCAGCGGTCGATGCCGTACCAGCCGGGGGCGGCGAGGGCCCCGCCGTGGCGCCGCACCGAGAGCCCGGCGGACAGGACGGCGAACAGCAGCCGCTCCTCCAGCGGCCAGCCGCCCAGGGAGGCCGCGACGAAGCTCGCGCCGAACACGTCCCCGGCGCCCGTCGCGTCCAGGACGTCGACGGCGAGGGCGGGGACTCCGGCGTACTCCCCGGTCATCTGGTCGACCGCGAGGGCGCCCTCGGCGCCCCGGGTGACCACGGCGACGGGCACCAGCTCCGCGAGCGTGCCGAGCGCGGCGACCGCGCTGTCGGTGCGGGTGTACGCCATAGCCTCGGTCTCGTTGGGGAGGAAGGCGTGGCACAGGGCGAGCTGGTCGAGGAGGTCGGTGGACCACTGCTGGGTGGGGTCCCAGCCGACGTCGGCGTAGATCTGCGTGCCTCCCGCGGCCGCCTTGGCGAGCCAGGCGCGCGGTTCGGCCTCCAGGTGCACGAGAGCCGTGCGCGCCTCGGGCGGGTCGCCCATCAGCTGGTCCTGCGAGTACGGCGGCTCCTGGCCGTGGGTGACCAGGGCCCGGTCGTGGCCGTAGGCGAGGGCGACGGTCACGGGGGTGTGCCAGCCGTCCGCCACGCGGGACAGGGCGAGGTCGACGCCCTCCTGCCCGGCCAGGACCTCCTGGCAGTGGGCGCCGTAGAAGTCGTCGCCGAAGACCGTGGCCAGCGAGGTGCGCAGGCCGAAGCGGGACGCGGCCACCGCGAGGTTGGCGATGCCGCCGGGGCCGCAGCCCATGCCCGCCGTCCAGATCTCCTCGCCGGGCGTCGGCGGCCTGCCGAGCCCCGTGAGGACGAGGTCGTAGAAGAGCAGCCCGGTGAGCAGCACCTCGGGCCGGTCGTCGTCCACCGCGCATCCTCTCGTCAAAACTCTTCAATTCGGTGACCGGAATCGTGCGCCCCTCCGGGACATTGGTCAATACCTCAGCAGAAGTGAGCATGGATTTGATTGAAGATGACGAGTAGTGTTCACGCTGTGCTGGCAGAACGACGACATCAACTCATCCTGCGGGCCCTGCGCTCCGGTGGTCCCGCGGCCGTGACCGATCTCTCCGAGCAGCTGGGTGTGAGCCCCGCCACGATCAGGCGTGACCTGGTCAAACTCGAGGAGGACGGCCTGCTCACCCGGGTGCACGGCGGCGCCGTCGCGGAGGAGGGCGACCAGCCCTTCGCCGAGGTCGCCGAGGTGCGCGTGGCCGAGAAGGACGCCATAGCCGCGCACGCCGCGGCGATGGTCGCGGACGGCCAGTCGGTGCTCCTCGACATCGGCACCACCGCCTACCGCCTGGCCCGCCAGCTGCACGGCCGCCGACTGACGGTGATCACCTCCAACCTGGTGGTCTACGAGGAGCTCGCCGACGACGAGGGCATCGAGCTGGTGCTGCTCGGCGGCATGGTCCGCCGCGAGTACCGCTCCCTGGTCGGCTTCCTCACCGAGGACAATCTGCGCCAGCTGCACGCCGACTGGCTCTTCCTCGGCACCAGTGGAGTGCGCCCGGCCGGGCAGGTGATGGACACGACGGTCGTCGAGGTGCCGGTGAAACGGGCCATGATCAAGGCCGGTGACAAGGTCGTCCTGCTCGCCGACTCGGCGAAGTTCCCGGGTACGGGCATGGCGAAGGTCTGCGGTCCCGAGGACCTGGACGTGGTGGTGACGGACACGCCGGTCGACCCGGTGACCCGGTCCTCCTTCGAGGAGGCGGGCGTCGAGGTGGTCGTGGCAGGAAAGGTGCGAGCGTGAAACTGACGATTCTGGGCGGCGGCGGGTTCCGGGTGCCGCTCGTCTACGGGGCGCTGCTGACGGACCGCGCCGAGGGGCGGGTCACGGAAGTCGTTCTGCACGATCTGGACGACAGCCGGCTGTATGCGGTCGCCCGTGTGCTGGAGGAGCAGGCGGCCCGCGTCCCCGACGCCCCGAAGGTGACCGCCACCACCGACCTCGACGAGGCCCTGCGCGGCGCCGACTTCATCTTCTCCGCGATCCGCGTCGGCGGCCTCGAAGGCCGCGCCCACGACGAGCGGGTGGCTCTCGCGGAGGGCGTCCTCGGCCAGGAGACGGTCGGCGCCGGCGGCATCGCCTACGGCCTGCGCACGGTCCCCGTCGCCGTCGACATCGCCCGGCGGGTGGCCCGGCTGGCCCCCGACGCCTGGGTCATCAACTTCACCAACCCGGCCGGCCTGGTCACCGAGGCCATGTCCCGCCACCTCGGCGACCGCGTCATCGGCATCTGCGACTCGCCGGTCGGCCTCGGTCGCCGGATCGCCCGCGTCCTCGGCGCGGACCCGAAGGAGGCGTGGATCGACTACGTCGGTCTCAACCACCTCGGCTGGGTCCGCGGTCTGCGCGTCGCCGGACGCGACGAACTCCCGCGGCTGCTCGCGGACCCCGACCTGCTCGGCTCCTTCGAGGAGGGCAAGCTCTTCGGCGTCGACTGGCTGCAGTCCCTCGGCGCGATCCCCAACGAGTACCTGCACTACTACTACTTCAACCGGGAAGCCGTCCGCGCCTACCAGCAGGCCGAGAAGACCCGCGGCGCCTTCCTCGCCGACCAGCAGGCCCGCTTCTACGAGGAGATGAAGCGCCCCGACGCGGCGGCCCTGACCGCCTGGGACCGCACCCGCGCCGAGCGCGAGGCCACCTACATGGCCGAGAACCGGGAGACGGCCGGCGCCGGCGAACGCGACGCCGACGACCTCTCCGGCGGCTACGAGAAGGTCGCCCTCGCCCTGATGCGGGCCATCGCCCGGGACGAGCGCACGACCCTGATCCTCAACGTCCGCAACCAGGGCACCCTCTCGGTGCTCGACACCGACGCCGTCATCGAGGTGCCCTGCCTCGTCGACGCCAACGGCGCGCACCCGGTCGCCGTGGCCCCGCTGCCCGAACACGCCACCGGGCTGGTCTGCGCGGTGAAGGGCGTCGAGCGCGAGGTGCTCGCGGCCGCCGAGTCCGGCTCCCGCACGACGGCCGTGAAGGCATTCGCGCTGCACCCGCTGGTGGACTCGGTGAACGTGGCCCGCCGGCTGGTCGAGGGCTACACCGACGTCCACCCCGGGCTGGCGTACCTTAAGTAGGCGCCCGACGGAAAGCGCTTTCCAATCTTCTGCTCCGCCCAGCCCCAGGCCCCGGGCCCCACCGCCTTCCCCGCCCTTTGTGGTCCCTCTCTGGAGATTCCCCATGCATGACGAACGCCGCCGCATCGAGGAGCGCGTCGAGCGCGTCCACAACCAGCGCGTCAAGCCCGCGATCTACGCGGCCACCGTGCCCTTCGAGGTCGAGGCCTGGCAGGCGCCGGGGGAGCCGGTCCCCTTCGCCGAGGCCGCGGCCGCCGCCTACGAGCCCTTCGCGATGGACACCCCCTGGGGCCCGCCCTGGGGCACCACCTGGTTCCGGATGCGCGGCCAGGTGCCCGCCGAGTGGGCCGGAAAGCGCGTCGAGGCCGTCATCGACCTCGGCTTCGTGGGCGACTGGCCCGGCAACCAGGCCGAGGCCCTCGTCCACCGCACCGACGGGACCCCGCTGAAGGCGGTCAACCCGCTCAACCAGTACGTGCCGATCGGCAACCCGGCGACGGGCGGGGAGACCGTCGACTACCTGGTGGAGGCGGCCTCCAACCCGGACATCCTGGCGAACGACTTCGCGGGCCCGACCCCGCTGGGCGATGTGCTGACGGCGGGCGACCGTCCCCTGTACACCTTCCGCCGCGCCGACATCGCCGTCCTCGACGAGCAGGTCTGGCACCTCGACCTCGACCTCCAGGTGCTGCGCGAGCTCATGGTCCACCTCGGCGAGCACGAGCCGCGCCGCCACGAGATCATGCACGCCCTGGACCGCGCCATGGACGCCCTCGACCTGGACGACATCTCCGGCAGCGCCGCCGCCGTCCGCGAGGTCCTCGCGCCCGTCCTCGCCCGCCCCGCGCACGCCAGCGCCCACACCATCTCCGGCGTCGGCCACGCGCACATCGACTCCGCCTGGCTGTGGCCGATCCGGGAGACGAAGCGCAAGACCTCCCGCACCTTCTCCAACGTCACCTCGCTCGCCGAGGAGTACGACGACTTCATCTTCGCCTGCTCGCAGGCCCAGCAGTACGAGTGGGTGCGCGACAACTACCCGCAGGTGTGGGCGCGGATCCAGGAATCGGTGAAGAAGGGCCAGTGGGCGCCGGTCGGCGGCATGTGGGTCGAGTCCGACGGCAACCTGCCCGGCGGCGAGGCCATCGCCCGCCAACTCGTGCACGGCAAGCGGTTCTTCATCGAGCACTTCGGCATCGAGACCAAGGGCGTCTGGCTGCCGGACTCCTTCGGCTACAACGCCGCCTACCCGCAGCTCGCCAAGCTCGCCGGCAACGAGTGGTTCCTCACCCAGAAGATCTCCTGGAACCAGACCAACAAGTTCCCCCACCACACCTTCTGGTGGGAGGGCATCGACGGCACCCGCATCTTCACGCACTTCCCGCCCGTCGACACCTACAACGCCCGGTTCAGCGGCGAGGAGATGGACCGCGCCGTCCGCAACTACGCGGAGAAGGGCGGCGGTTCACGCTCCCTGGCCCCCTTCGGCTGGGGCGACGGCGGTGGCGGCCCCACCCGCGAGATCATGGAACGGGCACGCAGGCTGGCCGACCTGGAAGGGTCGCCGAAGGTCGTCGTCGAGCACCCCGACGCGTTCTTCGCCAAGGCCCGCGCCGAGTACCCGGACGCCCCGGTCTGGGTCGGCGAGCTCTACCTGGAGCTGCACCGCGCCACCTACACCACCCAGGCCCGCACCAAGCAGGGCAACCGGCGCAGTGAACACAAGCTGCGCGAGGCGGAGCTGTGGGCGACGACGGCCGCACTGCACGCGCCGGGCTACGCCTACCCGTACGACAAGCTCGACCGGCTGTGGAAGACGGTCCTGCTGCACCAGTTCCACGACATCCTGCCCGGCTCCTCCATCGCCTGGGTGCACCGCGAGGCGGAGGCCGAATACGCCCGCGTCGCCGAGGAGTTGGAGGCGCTGACCGCGGAGGCGGTGGCTGCGTTGGGCGGCGGCGACGCCCGCGTCTTCAACACCAGCCCGTACGCCCGCGCCGAGGTGGTCCGCACGCCCGAGGGCGCCCCGGCGTACGTCGAGGTGCCCGCGAGCGGCAGCGCCCCGCTGGCCGGCCCGGCCGCCGCCGAGGGCCCGCAGCCGGTGACGGTCGCCGGACGCATCCTCGACAACGGCCTGGTCCGGGTACAGGTCGCGGAAGACGGCACCCTGTCCTCCGTCTACGATCTGCGGGCGAACCGCGAAGTCCTCGCCGACCCGGGCAACCTGCTGCGCCTGCACACCGACCTCCCGAACTACTGGGACGCCTGGGACATCGACAAGCATTACAAGAACCGCTACACCGACCTGCTGGAGCCGGACGCAGTGACGGTCGTGGAGGAGGACCCGCTCGTCGGCGCGATCCGGGTCACCCGCTCCTTCGGCAAGGGCTCGACCGTCACCCAGACGATCACCCTCCGGGCCGGCAGCCCCCGCATCGACTTCGAGACCGACATCGACTGGCACGAGGCGGAGAAGATCCTCAAGGCTGCCTTCCCGGTCGACGTCCGGGCGCCGCACTCCTCCGCCGAGATCCAGTTCGGTCACATCCAGCGCCCCACCCACACCAACACCAGCTGGGAGGCGGCCCGCTTCGAGGTCTCCGGCCACCGCTGGGTGCACATCGGCGAGCCCGGCTACGGCGTCGCGGTCATCAACGACTCGACCTACGGCCACGACGTCTCGCGCACGGTCCGCGAGGACGGCGGTACGACGACCACGGTCGCCCTGAGCCTGGTCCGCGCCCCGCGCGTGCCCGACCCCGAGGCCGACCAGGGCCGGCACCGCTTCACCTACGCGCTGCTCCCCGGCGCGAGCATCGAGGACGCGGTCGCCGAGGGCTACGCCCTCAACCTTCCGCTGCGCGTGACGGACGCGGCGGGCGCGCCCGAGCCGGTCGTCTCGGTGGCCGGCGACGGCATCACCGTCGAGGCGGTGAAGCTCGCCGACGACGAGTCCGGTGACGTCGTCGTCCGGCTCTACGAGTCCCGCGGCGGCCGGGCCGCCGGCGCCCTGCGCACGGGCTTCCCGCTCGCGGGCGCGCAGATCACCGACCTGCTGGAGCGGCCCCTGGAGCCGGCGACCCTCGGCGCCGACGGCGCCGTCGACGTCGTCCTGCGTCCCTTCCAGATCCTGACGCTCCGTCTGGAACGCGCCGCCACCGGCCGTTAGCAACGGCCCCTCGGGGGCGGGCCCGCGCCACGCCACACCGCGCGGGCCCGCTTCCGGCCCGAAGTGCCCTGCTCTGCGGAGGAGTTCAGCCGTGCCCATGCAACCCTGGTTCACCGACGCCAAGTTGGGGATCTTCGTCCACTGGGGGATCTATGCCGTCGACGGCGTCCAGGAGTCCTGGTCGTTCTACGACGACATCGTGCCACACGACCAGTACATGTCCCAGCTCGACCGCTTCACCGGCGCCCACTACGACCCGCGCGCCTGGGCCGACCTGTTCGCCCGGGCGGGCGCCAGGTACGCCGTCCTCACCAGCCGCCACCACGACGGCGTCGCCCTGTGGGACACCGCGTACGGGAACCTCAACCTGGGCCGCGACTACCTCACCGGCTACGCCGACGCCCTGCGCGAGCAGGGTCTCAAGGTCGGCTTCTACTACTCCCACTCCGACTGGAACCACCCCGACTACGCCACCACCCGCAAGCCGGGCCGCCCACCGGAGATGGAGGACAACCGCTACTCCGAGTGCTCGGCCGAGGACGAGGACCTGGTGGCCTGGGAGCGGTTCATCGCCTACCGGGACGGCCAGATCACCGAGTTGGCCTCCCGCTACCAGCCCGACCTCATGTGGTTCGACGGCGAGTGGGACCGCAGCGAGGAGCAGTGGCGCATCAAGGAACTCGCCGCGCTGATCCGCTCGTACTCCCCGGACGTCGTCTTCAACGCGCGCATGCTCAGCGAGGGCGACTACGCCACCCCCGAACAGGGCGCGCCCATCGAACCCCCGGCCGGGCCCTGGGAGTTGTGCCTCACCATCAACGACTCGTGGGGGTACCGGCACCACGACCAGAACCACAAGTCGCTCACCCAGCTGGTCCGCTACTTCACGGAGACCATCGGGGGCGGCGGCAATCTGCTGCTCGACGTCGGCCCGATGGAGGACGGCACCATCCCGCAGCCGCAGGTCGAGCGCCTCGAAGGGCTGGGCGAGTGGATCCGCAAGCATGCGCAGGCCGTGTACGGGACGGTGCGGGGGCTCCCGGCCGGGCACCACTACGGGCCGAGCACCCTGTCCGCCGACCGCCGCACGCTCTACCTCACGCTGTTCGACATCCCGCGCTCCGAGATCGGTGTGCGGGGTCTGGTCACGCCGGTCGGCAGGGTCACGGTGCTCGGCACCGGAACGGAACTGGCCCACCGTGTGGTCGGCGGGCTGCACGAGGCCGTCGGCGTGCTGTGGATCGACCCCCCGGCCGGGTCCGACCTCGACCCGCACGCCACGGTGCTCGCGGTGGAACTGGAGGGCGAACTGGAGCTGTACCGGGGCTCGGGACGCTTCTGAGACGTCCGCGATGAGAACCGGGACGGAGGCGAACCGGGACGGAGGCGAACCGGGACGGAGGCGAACCGGGGGAGAGGGGGCATGTGTTCGGGTCGGTCGGTCGCTCCCCGTGACAGCGGCCGACCGACCCGATCCCCCATTCCCCCGGGAATCCCCCGTCGATTCCCGTTCTTCCCCCGTCGATCCCTGTGCTTCCCCCACAGGACCCCGGCGCTTCCCCCAAGCTCCCCCCCGTAGGGCCCTTCACCCTTAAGAGCAGCCACCCCGGGCCCTGATACACCTTCCGCGAAAGAAAGTCCCCCGGACCGGAATCCGGGGGACTTTCCTTCGGTTTCGAGGAGCTCAGCCCGTGAAGCCGATCAGCCCGTGAAGCCGGCCGTGATGGAGGTGAACTGCCAGGTGCTCTGGCTGATGCCGGAGCAGTTGCTCACCACGCCCCCGCCCGGGCACGGCCGGTCGCGGTTGACCGCCCAGTAGGCGAGCCGCGCGATGTGGTGGCTGTTGCTCCAGTCACGGATCTGCGTCCAGATCGCCGGAGTCGTGTTCTCCTGCTGGTCGGACAGACCGTTCATGCCGGAGATGCCGATGTGGGCGTAGGCCGTCGCGTCGTCCCACCCGAAGGTGGACTTCAACTTGGCCTTCAACCCCTCCGTCGCGTTCACGGTGTTGCCGTACATGTCCGCACCGCCGCCGAAGTCGAACGGCATGATGGTGAAGACGTCGATGTCGGCGCCCAGCGACTTGGCCTGCTCGATGAGGCGGTTGCCGTAGTACGTCGGCCCGGTGGTCGAGGTCCCGAACGTGACGATCGTCTTCAGGCCCGGGTTGTTGGCCTTGACCGTCTTCAGGGCGGTGAGGATCCGCGCCTGCACGGCCTCGTTCTCGAACTCGTCGGTGTTCTCGATGTCCATGTCGATCGCCTTGAGGGAGTAGGCGTCGATCACCTTCTGCAGCGCGGCCGCGAGCGCGCTCGCCGAGGAGCAGTTGGCGCCGAGCTTGCTGCCCTGCCAGCCGCCGAACGAGGGCACGACGTCCCCGCCCGCCGAGCGGACCTGGTTGATGACGCTCTGGTCGACCCCGCCGGTCAGCGGACGGTTGCCGTCCCACATCGGGTTGCAGCCGCCGCCGTCCAGCACGAACGCCATCGTGAACCACTTGACGCCGGTCGAGCTCATCACCGTCGACACGTTCGGCGGGTCTCCCCAGCCCTCGAACAGATACGGCGCGGCCTGCTTGAACCCGGTCCCGCCGCCGCTGCCCGCGTTCGTCGTCACGGACACCGAGTTGGAGGCCGTGGAGACGTTCCCGGCCGCGTCGCGGGCCTTCACCGTGAAGCGGTAACCGGTGCTCGCGGACAGTCCGCCGACCGTCGCGGACGTCCCCGAGACGGTGAGCACCCGCGCGGACCCGCTGTAGACGTCGTACGCCGTGACGCCGACGTTGTCGGTCGAGGCGTTCCACGACAGGGACACGCTGGAGGACGTCTTGCCGGTCGAGGTCAGCCCGCCGGGCGCGGTCGGGGCCTGGGTGTCCGAGCCGCCGCCTCCGCCGCCGGGCCCGTCCAGGCTGATGTCGTCGGCGTAGTAGGCGCCCTGCGCGTACCAGCCGTGGACGTAGATCGTGGCGCTGGTCTGCGAGGCCCCGGTGGTGAAGGACACCGACAACTGGCTGTACGCCGACGGCGACGACGTCCAGGTGGAGGCTCCGCCGTCGACGCCGAGGTAGACGTAGGAGCCGCGCACCCAGCCGGTCAGCGCGTACGTGGTGTTCGGCTGGACGGAGACGGTCTGGCTGCACTGGGCGTTGTCGCTGGAACTCACCGCCCCCGTAAGGGCCTTGGAGCCTTGGTGCACGGGAGAGGAGACGACCGAGCCGAGGTTGCCGGTACAGGACCAGGGCGAGAGGGCGCCCGACTCGAAACCGGGATTGGTGAGGACGTTGGCCGCCTGGGCGGTACCCGGCAGGGCCACGGCCCCGGCGAGGGCGAGTCCGGCGGTGCCGAGCAGGGCGAGGAATCGACGCCATGGGCGTCCGAGCGGTGTCGTGCGCACGCGATCTCCCTGAAGGAATGGGGGTGTTCGGGAGTGCAGAGGAGTGCAGGGGGAGTGCAAGGCGGTGCGCAACAAAGTTGGTATGGACCAATCAGCCTGTCAAGGTGACGGGCAGGATTGGTCCATACCGGTGAGCTGTCCAGCTTGTGAGGGGCGCGAGGAACGGCGCGATCAATCACGACCGCGCCGCACCCGGTCGACTGCCTAGAGCGGCAGTACCTGCGCTGCGCTCGCGGGCGCAACCTCGACGGAGTCGGCGGGCGCCGGCGCGGCCGGCAGCAGCGGCTCGGTGTCCTCGACCCGCTGATGCGGCAGCGACACCGCGCGCAGCTGCCGCGGACCCGACACCACCGTGTAGTCCTGCCCCAGGAACGGCGGCACGATCTCGCCCGGGTCCTCGCCGAGCGCCAACTGCACTGCCGCCCAAGGCGCGTTGACGCCGCACAGGGACAGCTGGTGCAGCCCGCCGGCCGGACGGGTGTTGACGTCCATCAGGACCGGCCGGTCGCCGAACATCCGGAACTGGATGTTGGACAGGTAGTGCAGCCCGAAGCCCTCGGCGATGAGCCGCGCCGGCTCCAGCCACTGCTCGTGCAGCGTGAAGCCCCGGCGGCGGCCGTTCTTCGTCCGGCCGATGGCCATCCGCAGGACGTTGTCGGGGCCCGTGAGGCAGTCCACCGACACCTCCGGCTGCTCCAGGCGCGGCATGACCAGCCAGTCGACCGGCTCCTCAGCCCGCTTCAACGCCTCGACCACCATGTCCAGTTGGACGTACGGGCTCGGGAACCCGCTGAGGTGTGTGAGCGAGAAGGGGGCGTGCGTGATCACCCGGAAGCCCACTCCGCCCGCGCCGGACGCGGGCTTGAAGCACGCCTTGTGTCCGGCCTCCTCCAACTCCTCGACGGCGGAGACGAGTTCGTCGGCCGTCCGGACCCGGAACCACGGCGGCACGGGCACCCCGATGGCCTGTACGGCCTCGTAGGCGATCACCTTGTCGTGGAAGACGGCGACGGCCTCCGGCGGCGGCGCGAGCAGCGCGGTGCCGGCCGCCTCGAAGTCGACGCGGTGTGCGACGATCGCCTCCTGGTGCAGCCGGGGCACGAACACGTCGATGCTCCGGCGCTTGCACTGGGCGAGCGCGTACTCGACGTACGCGGCGGGCGAGAGGCCCTCCGGCTCCAGCTCGGCGGTGTCGGCGGCGGCCAGGACGGGGGAGTCGGCGTCACCGTGCGTGGCGTGGATCTCGACGGCGCGGTCGCTGGGATTTCGTCGCAGCTGATCTGTGAAGAACACGTTCTCCGCGTACGTGCGGTTGAGCCAGACGCGTACGCGAGAGACCATGCGAGGCCGCCTTTCACGGTTCGCGGACAGGGCGAAGCAAGCCCGGCCCGGGCAGGGGGAATGGTGGGTCACCAAACCGCCCTGCGTGAAGGGACGTCCATGGCGGTGGTGTTGGGGCGATCATACGGCTTCCGAGGGGTGCGGCGTGCAACACGCGTGTTACGGATTTTCCGATCTTGTTCACGTGTGGCGCTCGTTCGGTGTAGTGGCGCGCTCCGGCGCAGGTGGAGCCGGGTGCCGGCGCCGCGGGCGACCCGATTCGACCTTGTACGGCATGCGTGAATGTGTTCTCGTGGTGGCACTGGTGTGTTCGTGAGCATACGGAGCGTGGACTTGTGAGCGGGGGCGGAAGGTGACGTCGACGGCCGGTGGCGCCGGACAACTGCTGGCCATCAGCGATCTGCACATCGGATATCCGGAGAACCGGGCCCTGGTCGAGGCCATGGCCCCGGAGTCGGAAAAGGACTGGTTACTCGTCGCCGGCGACGTCTCGGAGAACGTGGCCGACATCCGCTGGACGCTGAAGACCCTCGCGAGCCGCTTCCGCAAGGTCGTCTGGGTCCCCGGCAACCACGAACTGTGGACCCACCCCAGCGACCCGGTGACCCTGCGCGGGGTCGCCCGCTACGAACATCTCGTCGAGGTCTGCCGCGACCTGGGGGTGACGACGCCCGAGGACCCCTACCCGGTGTGGGAGGGCCCGGGCGGCCCGGTGGTCGTCGCACCGTTGTTCCTGCTGTACGACTACTCGTTCCTCCCGGCCGGCTGTACGACCAAGGAGGAGGGGCTGGCCTACGCGCACAGCACCGGCATCGTCTGCAACGACGAGTACCTGCTGCACCCCGACCCCTACCCGAGCCGTGAGGCCTGGTGCCGGGCCCGCGTCGCCGAGACCGAACGGCGGCTCGCCGAGATCCCCGACGACCTGCCCGTCGTCCCCGTCAACCACTACCCCCTGCACAGGCACCCGATGGACGTCCTGTGGTACCCCGAGTTCGCCATGTGGTGCGGCACGGGGCTGACCGCCGACTGGCACCGCCGGTTCCGGATCGAGACCATGGTCTACGGCCACCTCCACATCCCGCGGACCACCTGGCACGAGGGCGTCCGCTTCGAGGAGGTGTCGGTGGGCTACCCCCGCGAGTGGCGCAAGCGGTCGCAGCCCCCGGGCCGGCTGCGGCGCATCCTGCCCCGGGAGGCCGAGGCCGAATGATCGACGAACTGTTGCCCGCGTCGGCGGTGGCGGTGGAGGCCTTCGGCGACGAGGGCGTCCGCGAGTTCGGGGACGCGCCGCTGTACCCGCAGGAGGAGGCACTGATGGCGCGGGCGGTCGACAAGCGCCGCCGCGAGTTCACCGTCGTACGCTCCTGTGCGCGGCGTGCCATGGAGAAGCTCGGCGTGCCCCCGCAGCCCCTGCTGCCGGGCGAGCGCGGCGCCCCGCAGTGGCCGCAGGGTCTGCGGGGCAGCATGACCCACTGCGAGGGCTACTGCGCCGCCGCCCTGGTCCGCGCCGGCGACCTGGCCTCCGTCGGCATCGACGCCGAACCCCACGCGCCCCTTCCCGAGGGCGTCCTGTCCGCCGTCGCCCTGCCCGCGGAGGCGGAGCGGCTCGGCCGGCTCGCCGTGGACCGGCCCGAGGTGCACTGGGACCGGCTGCTGTTCAGCGCCAAGGAGTCCGTCTACAAGGCGTGGTTCCCCCTCACCCGTAAGTGGCTGGACTTCAGCGAGGCCGACATCGACCTCACCCCCGTCGGCCCCGCGAATCGCTCGTACGGGGCCTTCCGGGCCCGGCTGCTGGTGCCGGGACCGCTGGTCGGCGGCCACCGGCTCGGGCACTTCGACGGCCGCTGGACCGTGCAGCGGGGGCTGGTGGCCACGGCGATCACGGTCCGGCACACCTGAGGCGCCGCCCGCGCGAGCTCACGCGCGGGCGGTCACGGGCCGGGGCACCAGCTGTGCAGCAGCCGGAAGAACTCCTCCTCGTTGCCCGCCAGACCCGCGTCTGCCAGGGCCTGCTCCGCCTCGGCCAGGACGGCGGGCGGCACCATCGGCGGCAGCCGGTCGTGGGCCGGGCCGACGGCGCCGACGCCCTCGCCGCTCCCCTCGTCGCCGAAGGCGGCGCGGACGGTGTGCAGCAGCCGCAGGTAGGCCTGTACGGCGGTGCGCTCGCGGTCGGTCAGTACAGCTGTGGGCATCGGTCGGCTCTCCCCGTGTCGGCGTCGTCTCCCCCGCGCCCCTGACGGCGCGTACGCCCCCGTGCGGCGGCGCACCTTCCAGCTTGCCGCCCACCACTGACAATCCGGCCTCGCCCGACCACGGTTCGCCCGCTTAGCGGAGGCGAAACCTCCTCGAAATCCCCTGACGGAAAGCGGTCGTACGCTGGGGTGAAGGGCTTTCGGCGGACCGCCGACGGCCAGGGACCGAGGGAGGCGAGCGGGTGGTCGACGTCCCCCAGCTGCGCCCGGCGCGCGCCGCCCGACTGCGCCCCGTGGGCGATCGAGAGCTGGAGCTGCAGTACCGGGTCGTGCACGGCTACCGGCGCGCCTTCCGGATGGCCGGCGAGGGTCCGGCACTGGTCCTCATCCACGGCATCGGCGACTCCTCGGCGACCTGGGCCGGGCTGATCCCCGACCTCGCCCGCAGTCACACCGTCATCGCCCCCGACCTCCTCGGTCACGGAGCCTCCGACAAACCGCGCGCCGACTACTCGGTGGCCGCGTACGCCAACGGTCTGCGCGATCTGCTCACCACGCTCGGCGTCGAGTCGGCGACCCTGGTCGGGCACTCGTTCGGCGGGGGAGTGGCGATGCAGTTCGCCTACCAGTTCCCCGAGCGCACCGAACGGCTGGTCCTCGTCAGCGCGGGCGGTGTCGGCCGGGAGGTCAACCCCGCGCTGCGGCTGGTCTCCCTGCCGGGCGCCCAGCTGGCGCTGTCCGCACTGCGGTTGCCGGGTGCGACGCTCCAAGTCGGCCTCGTCATACGGCTGATGAAGCTGCTGGACACCGATCTCGGTCAGGACGCACCCGACTTGCTTCACCTCGTCGACGCGCTTCCGGACGAGACCTCGCGGAGCGCCTTCATCCGCACCCTGCGCGCGGTCGTCGACTGGCGCGGTCAGGTCGTGACCATGCTCGACCGCTGCTATCTGACGGCGGGGATGCCGACGATGCTGCTGTGGGGAGACCGGGACAGCGTGGTGCCGGTGCGGCACGCGTACCGCGCGCACGAGGCGATGCCGGGCAGCCGACTGGAGATCTTCGAAGGGGCCGGTCACTTCCCGTTCCACAGCGACCCCGCCCGATTCCGGGCGCTCGTCGAGGAGTTCATCCGCACCACGGCCCCGGCCGACTGGAGCCGCGAACACTGGCGGGCACTCCTGCGTGAGGGCCGCCCCGGGACGGGGGCGACGGGCCGGCCGGACGGCACGGCACGCGCCGTGCGGGAGGCCGGCGAGCGCAGCGCGACCTGAGCGCGCCGGCCAGGGTCTCAGCTCTGCGGGCCCCGATACCCCAGCGACGCCTCGATCCGACCCGCGAGGTGGTCCCGCCGGCCGCGACCGCGAGGCGACGAACCGGCCAGCCACGTACGGCACTTGCTCGCCAGCAGCAGGCCGAAGCTCTCCGCCTGCTTTTCGTCCGCCAGGTCGAAGCGGGTGCGGGCGGCGACACTGCGGACCGTCGCCTGGAGGTCCGCCCCGTCCGTGAGTGAACGGGCCGCGACCGCGGCGCCCTCGACGTGGTGACTGCTGTGGCCCGCCTTCATGTGCCACAGCTCGTGGCCCAGGATCACCAACTGGTGCTCGGGCGCGGTGCGTTCCTCGATGACGACGAGGTCCTGGTCGGCCATGTCGAGCCACAGCCCGCTGGCCGTGTCGGCGGGGAAGGCCGCCATGCGGAAGTGGACGGGACGGCCACGCCGTCTGCTCATCCCGTCGCACAGGGCCGTGTACAGCGCGGCCGGCGCGGCCGGAGCCGGGAGCGTCAGTTCCGCGACCAGTTCGCCGCTGAGGCGGCGCATTTCCTTGGCGATGCTCACAGTTCTCCCCCGGATCACGACTCGGGCCGCTTCACGCTCTCCAGGAGCATGTCCAGCCACTCGGCGACCTTGTCGCGGTGCTGGTCGGTGGGCAGCTGGGCGGCCCGCCACGCGATCCCGCGCACGCCGTGGTCCTGCAACAGCCGCTCCAGCGGATCGGCGACGGCCGCGGCCGCCTCCCGCGCGGCGAGCTTCTGCAGCAGCTCCTGCTCGGTGTGCTGCAGGGCCCCCGCGAGCGCCTCCGGGTCCTCGGCGGTGAGGAAGCCGGCGTGCACGCGGAAAAAGCGCTGGAGGGCGTCGCAGTGCTCCATCGTGGGGCGCCGGTCGCCGTTGATGAGGGCGCCCGCCTGCTGGCGCGACATGCCGGCGCCGTCGGCGATCTCCTGCTGGGTGTACTTGCGGCCGTTCGGCTTGAGCCGCGTACGGCGCAGCAGGTCCAGCCGCTGCAGGAAGCGGGCCTGCACATCGGGCTCACCGGCGGGCCAACCGCTCAGCAGGGCCTTGACCACGGACTCCGGGACACCGGAGGCGACGGACAGCCGCCCGGTGCCGAAGACCTCCGCGTGCGGCACGCCGAGCCGGTCGGCGAGCGCGGCGACACGGGCGACGACGGCCGACAGCAGCACCGTCGCCGTGGCGCCCGGAACCTCGAAGCCATCCTCCGACACCGACAGGTCTCCTAGGTCTCTCACGTCCCTCACACAGGCATGGACGGTCGCCTGAACTGCGTGGAGAGTAACCGGTCTTTCGAACTCACATCCAGGTCTCGCCACAACTGTGGCCTATTTCAGCCGTCAACGAGCATGGAATGCCACGATAGTTGACATGCCTCGCGTCGGGGCAGCAGGATCGTGGCGCCGCGTGAAGGCCGCATAGGCAAGAGGGGTGACCTCCCGATGGCACATCAGGCAGGAGAGCAGCGGTCCGTGCCGCGGCCCGTCCCCGAGAGTCCCGAGGCCCGGGCGTATCTGCAGGACTACGCCGCATACCTGGAGGCCGTCCCCTTCCCGTCCGTCGTCCTCGACCACCGCTGGGACGTGCTGCTGTCCAACACCGCTTTCGCGTCACTTTTCCGGGACGTGAGCCCGCATCCGACGGCCCTGCCGGGCGACAACTTCATGCGGTTCGTCCTCTTCCATCCGGACGCGCCCTCGGTCCTCGGCGACCACGAGGCCCGCTGGTGCCTGCCGATGCTCGCCCGCTTCGCGGCGGCGGTGGAGCGGCAGGGCCACGACCACGTGCTGCAGGCGATCCGCCGCGAGATCGCCGCGGACCCGATCATGGAGGCCGCCTACCGGCAGGGCCTGCCGCACTGGATCCGCGCGGTCGGCGAGGAGGCCGTCGAGCACGACGGGGCCGTCCGCCCCCTCCTGCACCCCGACCCGCGCTGGGGCGCCACGGAGTGCCGCATCATCGGCGACACCCCCAGAACCCTGCAGGACATGGGGTACACCCGGCTGACGATGGTGCTGCGCGACACCCGCCCGGCGTTCGCGCCGCGCAGGAAGCGCCCCGCGCGCCGCACCGCGAGCCATCTCAGCGTGGTCCCGCCCCCCGAGGCCTGAGCGCCTCCGAGGCCCGAGCGACCCCGAGGCTGACCGGGCACCGTCGGCGTTCAGGTCGCCGACGGCGCCCTGGTCGGCCCGGCCGGGGCCGGCCGGGCGACCGTCACGCCCCCGCTTCGCCGCCTGGATCTGCTGGTGCCTTCAGCTGCTCCTGGACGACCGTGGGGGGCGCGGACAGGACGACGACCCGCTCGCCGAGGCAGACGGCCTCGTCGATGTCATGGGTGACGAACGGGATCGTGATCCCGCGCTCCCGCCACAACCCCCGCACGAGGTCCCAACAGCACGGCGAAGGGATCAGAGCGACCGACGACGGCATCGGGCGCAGGAACTCGATCCTCGACGCCGTCGCCTCGCGGAGATGGCGGAGATGACGGACGACCGACAGGAGCACGCCCGCGACGACGCCGGCGCCCACCGCGACCGCCAGGCCCAGGGCCCAGCCGGTGAGGGTGTCGCCGAGCGCCGTCCAGAAGGCAGGGTCGGCCAGTTCGTCGCCGAGCGCGCCGGCGATGCGGCTCGTGGGCGGGCTGCTTCTCGCGGCCGACGCGGTCAGAGATCGAGAACGAGCCTCTTCCCCCTGCACCGCGACACGCAGATCATCATCGTCTCCCCGGCCTCCCGCTCCTCGGCCGTGAGGACGGAGTCGCGGTGCTCCGGCGTGCCGTCCAGCACGTCCGTCTCGCAGGTGCCACAGGTGCCCTCCGTGCAGGAGAAGAGCACCTCGACGCCTGCGGCGCGCACGGTGTCCAGGACGGAGACGCCCGGCGCGACGGTCAGCGTGCGGCCGCTCTGCGCAAGCTCGACCTCGAACTCGCCGTCCTGGCCCGCCGGTTGCTCCTTCGCCTGGAACCTCTCGACGTGCAGCGCGCCGGACGGGCAGCGCTCCTCCACCGCGTCGAGCAGCGGACCGGGGCCGCAGCAGTAGACCAGGGCGTCCGCGGGCAGCGCGTCCAGCACCGAACCGAGGTCCAGCAGCCCGGTCTCGTCCTGCGGGGCGACGGTGACCCGGTCGCCGTACCGCGCCAACTCCTCGGTGAACGCCATGGAGTTGCGGGAGCGTCCGCCGTACAGGAGCGTCCACTCGGCGCCCGCCGCCTCGGCCGCCGCCAGCATCGGCAGGACCGGCGTGATGCCGATCCCGCCCGCGATGAAGCGGTACCGCGCGGCCGTGCGCAGGGCGAAGTGGTTGCGGGGGCCGCGCACCCGCACCTTGTCGCCCGGCCCCAACTGCTCGTGCACATAGGCGGATCCACCCCGCCCGTCCGGCTCCCGCAGCACCGCGATCCGCCAGGCGTGACGGTCGCCCGGATCGCCGCACAGCGAGTACTGCCGCTCAAGCCCCGGCCCGAGCACCACGTCGACGTGGGCGCCCGGCTCCCAGGCCGGGAGCGCCTCGCCCAGCGGGTGGAGCAGGGTGAGGGCGAGCACGCCGTCGGCCGCGAACTCCCGGTGGCCGACGACGAGTTCGGCTTCGTACACGTCGCTCATGACGCTTTTCCTTGTGGCTCGTGTCCTTCGGGGTGGGCGAGCATCCACTCCCACATCTCGATCGGGTCCTGCGAGGCGTGCTCCGCTCCGCAGTGACAGGTGCCGTGCAGGACGTCGGTGCCCGGCAGCCAGTCGATGCGGTAGATCTCGCCGGTGGCGCCGGTGCTCACAGGACCTTCTCCACGGGCTTGTCGCCCTCCTCCACCAAGCGGGCGAGGATACGGCGGGCGGCGAGGCCGCCGGTGTCGATGTTGATGCTCAGCTCCTGGTACCCGGCCCGCTCCGAACCGAGCGTCCGCTGCAGGAGGTTGAGCGCGTCGACGTCCTGCATGACCACCGTGTGGTTGTTGCCGCGCAGGAACTCGGTGACCTCGTCGTCGTCCGTCGCCCAGTCCCGCGAGACCATCCAGAAGTCGTACACCTTGCCGT
This sequence comes from Streptomyces sp. NPDC051677, assembly GCF_044453465.1. Taxonomy (NCBI): domain Bacteria; kingdom Bacillati; phylum Actinomycetota; class Actinomycetes; order Kitasatosporales; family Streptomycetaceae; genus Streptomyces; species Streptomyces sp. NPDC051677. Next base: position 23,838 of record NZ_JBITCT010000022.1, on the reverse strand, counting down.
CGGCGGACGGCGTGATCGCGTACGTGATCTCGGTGTGGAAGCCGTTCGGGTCGCTGCCGTCCGCCTCGGGCAGGACGCCCACCGGCGCGATGCGGCTGTGCAGCAGGTACAGGCAGGGGGCGTGGTACTCGATGTCCTGCCAGCGGGTGATGCGGCCCTCGATGCCGGTCGACTTGGCGTAGAACGGCGGGCACTCGGCGTCGTCCATGTGCCGGCTGACCCGTACGATGCCCGCCCCCTCGTCGACCTCGGTGGTGATCGGCGTCTCGGCGACCTCGGGGGTGCCGATGTAGCCGCCGTGCAGATACGTCTCGTGGGACAGGTCGAGGAGGTTGTCGACGAGGAGCCCGTAGTCCGCGTCGATGGGCTCCATGCCGCGCACGGTCGTCCAGCCGGGGGCGGCGAGGTGGCGGGCGCGCGGGATGGTCTGCGGGTCGGCGAGCGCCGGGTCGCCGATCCAGACCCACACCAGGGAGTCCTGCTCGACGACCGGGTAGGACGCGACCCGGGCGGTGCGCGGCACGCGCTTCTGACCGGGCACGTACACGCAGGTACCGCTCGTGTCGTACGTGAAGCCGTGATAGCCGCACACGAGGCGGTCGCCGTCCAGCCGGCTCGGCTTCTCGTGCAGCGGGAACCGGCGGTGCACACAGCGGTCGGCCAGCGCGACCGGGGCGCCCTCCTCCTCGGTCCGGTAGAAGACGAGCGGCTCACCGAGGATCGTCCGGCCGAGCAACTCCTCGCGCCCGACCTCGTGGCTGTAGGCGGCGACGTACCACTGGTTCCTGGCGAAGGCGGTCATGTGAGGCATGGCGTTTCGGCTCCCGTCTTTGGGTCGTGGCGACATCGTCGGGAAGGGCCGCACGGGGGCGCAATACGGCTTCCGTGTCACGGAAGAATGCTTGGAAAGTCCCTGGTGAGAGCGGATATGCAAGGCGTCGTGCCGCTGGCCGCCGGCCATGCCGTGGGCGCATTCCTGCAGAGAAAGCCGTGTGCGGGAGAACTGCGGGAACGGTTTGAAGCGGCGGGGACTGGAAACGGAGCGGAAACCCCCGTGCCAGTCCCCGGCGCTACTAGGAGCGGGAGACGTGGGGCATGTACGTGGCCTGCGGGAGTGGTCGGTGCCATGGAGGGCGCACCAGGCCCGTTTCGTAGGCGAACACGACGGCCTGTGCGCGGGTGCGGACACCGATCTTGGCGAGCACGCTGCTGACATGCGTCTTGACCGTGGTCGGGGCGATGGTGAGGCGTTCGGCGATCTCCGTATTGCTCCAGCCGGTGGCGAGCGCGCCGAGCACTTCCCTTTCGCGCTCAGTGAGGAGAGAGAGTATGCGTTTCCGTTCGGGGCTGGTAGCGGTGTCGTGTTCGCGTACCGCATCGATGAGTTGGCGGGTCAGGCGGGGGGAGAGGACGGAACCCCCACGGGCCAGGATGCGGATGGCCGCTGTCAACTGATCCGGCAGGGAATCCTTGAGCAGGAACCCGCGGGCGCCGGCATGCAGGGCGGCGTAAGCGTACTCGTCGGTGTCGGAGGGGGTGAGTACCAGTACGCGAGGAGGGTGCTCCCTTGTTCGACCGGTGCTCGGCGTTGGGGAGTGATCGAAGTCGGGCGGCCTGGCGATGTGGCGTATGGATTGAATATCGTCCGCGTCGAGTAGGCCCACATCCATGAGGACGACGTCGGGGTGGAACCGGGTGGCGGCTCGCGCCGCGTCGGCGCTGTCGGTGGCCTCGCCGACTGCGGCGAGGTCGGGCTCGGCCTCCAGAACCAGCCTGAGGCAGAGACGTTGCAGCGCTTGGTCGCTGACGATGAGCGCGGTGATCATGCGGGCTTCTCCAAGTGGGGCGGAGACTGGCGATGCTTCGCAAGGCGCCGTGTCGCGGAACCTGTTGGGGGGGGAGGGGCTTCAGGACGGGAAGCGTGGTGCTGAGCGACGGCTCGCGCTGGGCATGGATGTCGCTCAAGCGCGCCCCGGCGCTGCGGCGAGCGAGCCGGGACCGGATGGACGGCTGCTGACGATTCCTCGGTCCCGGGCCGCGGAACTCCTCAGTCATTCAAGGCACGCAGAACGGCGGTGGCCATGCCGCGTTCGCCGCGTTCATTGGGGTGGACGGCGGCTGCCGGGCTGCTGGGGCGGAGGGGTTCGATCCAGCGGGTGGCTGCCTTGGAGCATGCGTCGCGACCGAGAGACGGGGTGAAGGTGTCTACATACGTCGCTCCCGCGGCCTTTGCCTGTTCGTAGAGCATGGTGTTCAGTTGCTGTTCCTTCTGGCGAAGGAACAGCACGTCGTCGGGTGCGAACGGCATGTCGCTGCCGCAGTCCGTGCCATGAGCGGGCAAGAGATTCGGGTATCCGACGACGTAGACCTGGGCCTCCGGCGCAGCGCGCTTGATCTCGGCCAGTGTGCGGGCCAGCCGGTTGCCCGCTGTGCGTATCTTCTGGGCTACTTGGTCGGTGCTGCCGGAGGAGTACTTCTCCTTGCAGGGCGCCTTTTGGGATATGTCGGAGAAGTGGTCTGCCACCTTGAAGAGCACTCCGGTGGTGACACACGTGGTGATCATCGAGCTGAAGCCGATGTCGTTGCCGCCGATGCCGAGGGTGACGAGTCGAGTGTTTCGGGACAGTGCCGAAAGCTGCGCGGGGTTGGTTCCGTTGTTGGTCGACTGGGGTGCGGTGAGGTCGGCGGTGGTGGCGCCGCTGCAGCTGACGTCGCGGAAGTCGGCTGCCTTGATGCCGAGTTCCTTTGCCACGAGAGAGGGGTAGTTGCGGCTGGAGCGGGCGCAGCCGACGGGATTGCCGGTCTGGGGAGGGATCTTGGGGCCTGACGTGTACGAGTCGCCGAGGGCGACGTACGGCCCCTTGAGGGATACCGCGTCGCTGCCGCCGTCAGAGTTCTTCCCGACGGTGACGGCGGTGACCAGTACGCCACACGCCAGGGCTACGCCTATGCCGGTTCGTGCCAACGGTCCCATTGCTGTGTCCTCTTCCTTCGTCGTGGATGCTCAACTGCGGTGCGGGCACCATGTGCGAGTCGGTGCGCCGGTGCCGAGGCGGGTCGGCGTCGGGGACGTAGCGGTGAACACGGTCGGGAGGCGGGGAGACGGCCCGGCCCTGAAGAGCGGGGCGAGCGGGCCGGAGCGGACCGGGTCATGCCGGCCGGACGAGTCCGGTGTCGTAGGCGAAGATGACGGCCTGGACGCGGTCGCGGGCGTCGATCTTGGCGAGGATGCGGCTGATGTGGGATTTGACGGTGGATTCGGCTAGGTGGAGGCGTTCGGCGATCTCGGCGTTGGTCCAGCCGGTGGCGATGGCGGTGAGGACTTCGCGCTCCCGTTGGCTGAGGTCGGCCAGCCGATGTTGCTGATCGGGGGTGTGGCCCGGGAAGCGGTCGCTGAAGGCGTCGATGAGTTTGCGGGTGAGTCCAGGGGAGATGACGGAGTCGCCGGCGGCCACCGCGCGAACGCCGGCGACGAGTTCTTCGGGCTGGGCGTCCTTCAGGAGGAAGCCGCTGGCTCCGGCGCGCAGAGCGTCGTAGGCGTACTCGTCGAGGTCGAAGGTGGTCAGGACGAGGATGTGGGAGCGGCCGCCGGACTGGATGATGCGGCGGGTGGCCTCGATGCCGTCCATGCCGGGCATGCGGACATCCATGAGTACGACGTCGGGGCGCAGTTCCGCGGTCATGCGGACGGCCTCGCTGCCGTTGGCGGCTTCGCCCACGACGGTGATGTCGGCCTGGGCTTCCAGGAGCATGCTGAAGCCCATGCGCTGGAGCGCCTGGTCATCGACGATGAGGACGGTGGTCATGCGGGGTTCTTCTCCGGGGAGGATGGAGGTCCCCCCGCTCGAGCTGAGTCGAGAGTGGGGGAGGGCGGGGTGGGGAGGAGGGCGTGGACGGTCCAGCCGCCCTGAGCGTTGGGTCCGGCGGTGACGTTGCCCTGATAGAGGGCGGCGCGTTCGCGCATGCCCACCAGGCCGCGACCGCCACTGGTGGGCGGCCGGCCGGCCTTCGGAGCGCGCCGTGGGCCGGTGTCCTCGACGGTGAGCCGTACGACGTCGGGGTCCGCGGCGACGGAGACGTGCACCGAGGTGTCGGAAGCGGCGTATTTGACGGTGTTGGTCAGAGCCTCCTGGACGATGCGGTAGACGGAGAGCTGGATGCCTGGGGACAGGCCGGTCAGGTTGCCGTGTGCGTGCAGAGTGACGGTGGGGCCGGCGGCGCGGATGCGCTCCAGCAACGCGTCGAGGTCGGCGAGGCCCGGCTGCGGGGCGAGCGGTGCGTCACGCGCATGGTCCTGGCCGTTGCCGTTGCCGTCGTTACCGATGACGGCGAGCAGGCGGCGAAGTTCGGACAGGGCGTCGCGGCCGCTGGCGCTGATGATGCGCAGCGTCTGGGCGCCGCGTTCGGGTTTGGCCTCGGCGAGGGCGGCGGCGCCGTCGGCGAGGCCGACGATGACGGCGAGCGTGTGGCCGAGGATGTCGTGCATCTCGCGGGAGACCCGGGCGCGCTCCTGCGCGGTGGCGAGGTGGGCCTGCTGGTCGCGTTGTTTCTTCAGGACGTCGGTGTAGGCGTGGGTCAGCCGGACGAGCAGGCCCAGAACGGCGAACGTCGCCGTGGCGATCATCGCCAGCAGCGTGATGATCTCAGGCCGGGTGGCGTAGTCCAACTGGCGGCCCCGCCAGAAGAAGTAGGCCCAAGCAGCGAGCTGCACGAGGCTGACTCCGACGGCGATGGCCACCTGGCGTGGGGTGCAGTAGCGGCCGACGTTGAACAGGGCCACGAGCCGTGCGGACTCGGAGCCGGTCAGCACGCCCATGGGGAGGGAGACCACGGACGCGGCGGTGGTGAGGGCGAAGACCAGCAGGGGGCGGCGTTCGCGCCACAGCAGTGGGACGCAGAAGGCGAGGATGAGCGGCAGTTTGGGGTCGCCGACGTTGTAGGGGTTGAGGAAGGCGTCGATGCCGCCCGCGGCACAGAGGGCCGGGACGCCCCAGCGCCGGACGCGGGGGTGGGCCCGGTCGGCCCGTCGCCACGAGGCCAGCCGGGAGATGACCGAGACGATCACGCGCTGCTCGGGATCGCTGGTCAGCGTCTCCAGGGTCCGCCGCTCGTCTCGACGAGGGTCAGGAGCGGCGCTCGGTTCGGTCACGGGGCGGGTCCTTCACGGTGGCGGGACCGCCCGCCGGTCCCGGGGGAATTGGACCGGCGGGCGGGGCTGGGGTACGGCGGCCGGCGGGAGTCGGCCGCCGTGCGGGTGAGCGTCCTGCGGCTGTGGTCTCACTTCTTCCAGGGCAGTTTCATACGCGGCTTCCGCACCGGCGATGAATTCGGCTCCGTGGCGGCGGTGTCGCCGCCGCGTGAGCGGCGCTGCTTGAGTCCGGGCAGCCTCCTGGTCCTGCCGCGGTGATGCTGGGGGAGCGCCGACGCGGTCGTGGCCGTGTCGGTGTCACTCGCAGCTGAACCGGAGCCGTTGGTGCTGATGAAGGCGGGCGCAACGGTGTGGCTCTCCGAGTCCGACAGGGCGCCGGCGGCGACGTTGGCCAGTACGGGTTCGGCCGCGGTGTTCGCCTGCTCGGCGGCGAGTGCGTGGTGCAGCTTCTCACCCTCGACGTCCACGTTCGGCATGATGCGGTCGAGCCACGCGGGCAGCGCCCAGGAACGATGGCCGAGCAGGGCCATGACCGCCGGGACGATGGTCATGCGGACCACGAAGGCGTCGAAGAACACGGCGGAGGCGAGGCCGAGGCCGATGGACTTGATCAGTGCCGCGTCGTCGAGGAGGAACCCGGCGAACACGGAGATCATGATGATCGCGGCGGCGGTGACCACGCGGGCGCTGTGCCTGAAGCCCTGCACGATCGCGTGGGTGGGTTCGGCTCCGTGGACGTACTCCTCGCGCATGCGGGTGACGAGGAAGACCTCGTAGTCCATGGCGAGTCCGAAGACGACGCCGATCAGCAGGATGGGCAGGAGGCTGACGAGCGGGCCGGTCTGGTCGATGCCGAAGAGGTCCTTGAGCCAGCCCCACTGGAAGACGGCGACCAGCAGGCCCAGGGTGGCGACCACGCTGAGGAGGAAGCCGAGGGCAGCCTTGACCGGGATCAGGATCGAGCGGAAGACGAGCATCAGCAGGACCAGGGCCAGGCCGACGACGATGGCCAGGTAGGGGATGAGGGCCGCCGAGAGCTTGGCGGAGACGTCGATGTTGACGGCGGTCAGGCCGGTGACCATCAGATCGGCGCCGGTGTCTTTGTGCAGGGCGGCGCTCTGGTCGCGGATGGCGGTGACCAGATCCTTGGTCGCCTGACTGGTCGGTGCGCTCTTGGGGATTGCACCGATCAGGGCGACGTCCCCGGCCTCGTTGAAGGCGGCAGGACGGACAGAGGCGATGTCGGTCAGCTTCGCCAGCCGCGTTCCGGCGTCCGCGGCGGCGGCTTTGGGGTCCTTGCTGTCGCGGGCGTCGACGACCACGGTCAGGGGCCCGTTGAAGCCGGCCCCGAAGCCCTTGCTGAGAGTGTCGTAGGCGACACGCTGGGTGCTGTGCGGGGGCTTCATGGAGTCGTCGGGCAGGGCCATACGCAGCGACATGGCGGGGAGGGCCAGCAGGGCCAGACCGAGCACCGAGACGGCGAGGACCTTGACCGGGTTGCGGGTGACGAACCGTGCCCAGCGCACGCCCATCGCATCGCCCTCGCCGCGCTCCAGCGCCTTCATTCGGCGGGTCAGCAGCTTGCCCTTCATGATCCGCATCCCGGCGAAGCCGAGGAGGGCGGGCAGCAGGGTCAGCGCGATGACGACGGCGACGGCGACGGCGAATGCGGAGGCCAGACCCATGGAGGTGAGCGAGGCGATGCCGATGACGCTCAGGCCGCTCAGGGCGACGATGACGGTCAGGCCGGCGAAGACGACCGCCGAGCCGGCAGTGCCGAGCGCACGTCCTGCGGCTTCCTCCGGTTCGTGACCGTGGCGGAGCTCGTTGCGGTACCGGGAAACGATGAACAGGGCGTAGTCGATGGCCACCGCCAGGCCGAGCATCAGCGCCAGCGTTGAGGCCTGGGAGCCCATGTCGAAGAACTGGGTGGCGATCGTGATCGACAGGACAGCCGCCCCCACGCCGAGGATCGCAGTGAGCAGGGGCAGCCCTGCTGCGATCAGCGATCCGAAGGTGATGACCAGGGCGACGGCGGCGACCGCGAGGCCAAGCAGCTCGGCGATCTTGCTTTTCGCCTGGTCCTTGACGGCGTTGCCGCCCAGGCTCACCGTCAGGCCGGCCTTCTCGCCCTGCTGGACAACCTCCGCCTGGACGTCGTGCGCGGCGCTGCTGACGTCGGCCTGGGCGACCTTGTAGGACACCTGCGTGTAGGCGATGGCGCCGGACTTGCTGACCAGGCCGCTGGTGAAGGGGTCGGAGACGCTCGACACCTGCGGCGACTTCTCCAGCTTCGCCACCAGCGACTCGATCTCGGCCTTGTTGGCGACGGAGGTCAGTTTCTGTCCACCGGGGGCTTCGAACACCACCCGCGCGGTCGCGCCGTCGGCGGATGCCTGCGGGAACTCCTTCTGCAGCAAGTCGATAGCCTTCTGCGACTGCGTGCCGGGCAGGGTCAGGCCGTCTGTCGTGGTGCCGGACGAACTCATGGCGCCGATACCGATGGCAGCGAGGAGTGCGATCCATATCATGACGACGAGCCGTCGTCGGCGGAACGCCAGCCGGCCGAGCCGATAGAGGAAGGTGGCCACGGATTACTCCCACCAGGAGAAGAGATCATTGCGTGAACTGGGCCCGACTGGCCCGCGATCTCAAGCTAGAGGCGGTTTGCCGCGCTACCTGCGTCCGACGGGACTCAATCCGGGAGGCGTCGTTAGTACCGCAGTACTAAGACCTGTCATCCCTGAGCTTCACCAACCGGCGTTGCCGCGGTCGGTGAGGGATGGTGACCAGGCGTCATCGGCCCTCGGGTGCTTCCCGGATCGCTCTCCTCCGCGACGGTGAACCACAGCGGCTCCCTCATGGGCCCTCCTCGGCTCGTCCGGTTTCGCCGGCTGCGGCCTTCTTCTGGATCTCGGTGTGGAGATCCATCAGCCAAGCCCGCTCCGCGTCGATCCGGTTGATCCCGTGCTCAAGTGCTCGACGGCTCCACAGCTCTGCACGCGCCGTCGCCAGTGCCGCGGTTCTCTCCCGCTTCCGGGCCAAGACGCGGTCCTGGGCATCCAGAACCCGGAGTTGCTCCTCGGGAGTGAGCCAGCCGAAATGCACAAGCCGTGCCATGAACTCGCGTCCGTTGTCGGCTGTGTCCTCTGGTAGCTCCGCGAGCATGTCGTGCAGGAGTTCACGGCCGAGGCCGGTGATCGAGTAGACGTGGCGGGGCGGCGTGCCCTCGTGCTCCTCGGCACGTCGCAGCACCGCCTCCGCTTCCACGAACTGGCGCAGTCGGGGGTAGAGGGAGTTGTTCGACAGCGTGTGGCCTGTCGCCGCCTCGATCTCCCTGCGAAGTTCGTAGCCGTGCCGTGGGCCACGGGCAAGCTCCGCCAAAAGGAGGATCTCAATCCACATGAGGCAAGGTTACCGTGACCTAGGTCGCCATGACGCGGTCCGTCCACCTGCATGTGCGACACCACTTCGACGAGGAGACCATGGCCGCCACGAACTATCGCGAAAGTCCGTACCTCACCGGGCACCATCGCCCCACCCGGATGGAGGTGGACGCACCCGACCTGTTCGTCGAGGGTGAGCTGCCTGCAGACCTGGCAGGGGTTTTCTACCGCAACGGTGCTGAGCCGTTGTACCCGCCGACCGACGAGGACTACCACTGGTTCGACGGAGACGGCATGGTCTATGCCTTCTTCATCGAGGACGGCCGGGCGTCGATGCGCAACCGGTGGGTCCGCACCGACAAACTGCTGCTTGAGATGAAGGAGGGGCGGCGGCTGTTCGGTGTGCATGGAAACCCGGTGACCACCGACCCGATCGCCCGGCATACCCGCTACAACACCGCGAACACCAACATCATTCTGCACGGCGGGAAACTCCTGGCGCTGATGGAAGGCGCACCGCCGGTCGAGCTCGATCCGCGCAGCCTCGAAACGATCGGCGAGGAGTCCTACGGCGGCGTGATCACCACGACGTTCTCCGCGCATCCCACCGTCGATCACGCCAACGGTGAGCTGGTCAACATCGGAACGATCGCTCGCGACGGAGACAGGTCTCCGGAAATTCACTATGAAGTCATCGATTTCTCCGGTCGGCCGATCAGGACCGAAGTCATCCCGGTTCCGCACCAATCCTTGATGCACACCTTTTTCGTCACCGAGAACCATGTCGTGTTCCCGGTGACACCGCTGGACGTCAGCATCAAGCGTGCGCTGTCCGGTGGCCCGATCGTCGCATGGATGCCGGACCGCCCGACGAAACTCGGCGTGATGCCGCGTCGCGGTACGGCCTCGGACGTTCGCTGGTTCGAAGTGGAACCCCGGCACATGCTCCATCAGGCGAACGTGTGGGAGGACGGACACCGCATCGTCGCCGACGTGGCGGCGGCCGAGGGCACAGCGCTGTTCCCGGACCTCCATGGCCGACGTCGGTCGCACCAGGAAACCCAGCAGAGCCTGCGCCGCTGGACGATCGACCTGGCGGCTGACACCGGAGCGGTCCGTGAGGAGATCATCAATGACCGGGACATCCAGTTCCCTCGCCCGGACGATCGGCTCATGACACGCCCCAGCCGCTACGCCTTCTCCAACAGCAACCTGAACTCGGTCGACGGCCGGGTCGACGGCATGGACTCGGTGCTGCGGGTCGACACCCGCACCGGTGTTGAGGACCTCTACCACTTCGGCGACGGAGCGGCGGCCGGTGAACTCATCTTCGCACCGCGCGTCGGGGGCACCAGCGAACTCGACGGCTACGCCCTGACCTTGGTGCACAAGGAGGGAGCCGCCGAAACCGAACTGGCGGTGTTCGACGCCCGTGATCTGTCTTCCGGGCCCTTGGCCCGGGTGCGGATCCCCTTCCGCATCCCGAGCGGATTCCATTGCAACTATTACAGCGTCGACAGCCCGCTGTATGAGCAGGCCATGAGGGCGTGAGACGCGACAGGCAATCGCGCGCAGAGCCAGAACGACGCGCGGCTTGAAGAAGCCGCCCTCATGCAGGGCGAGTTGGAGCGGCAGACCGTCGGGGCGGTGCCCGTCCTCGCGGTCGGCAGGACCCGGTCCTGAACTGCACGTGCGCCGCTTTGGCCCCATCCCAGACTGCCGCCGCTGCCAGTCGGCTCCCCCCACGGAGGCCCCAGACATGTCCCCCGAGCATGGCCAAGCCGCCTCGACCCGTGATCGCAGCGCCCGGCAGGTGAACATCCTGGTGGTGGTGCTCACCTTCACCGGGATCGTCGCCACGCTGCTGAACACGTTGATCATCCCGGTCATCCCGCACCTTCCCCGCTACCTCAACGCCCCAGTGTCCGACACTGCCTGGGCCCTCACGGTGACACTGTTGTGCGGCGCCGTCACCACGCCGATGATGGGGCGCCTGGCCGACATGTACGGCAAGCGCCGCATGCTGCTGCTCGGCATCGGCCTGCTGGCACTGGGTTCCGTCGTTTGCGCGCTCAGCGACACCCTGGCCCCGCTGCTCGTCGGCCGCGCTTTGCAGGGCATGGCGCACGGCGTCATCCCCCTGTGCCTCAGCATCATGCGAGACGAGGTGCCCGCGGAGCGGCTACCCGTGGCTGCGGCTGTGATGGCGGGCTCACTCGGCGTCGGCGGGGCCGTTGGCCTGCCGACCGCGGCGCTCATCGCCGACAACTTTCACTGGCACGTCCTGTTCTGGACCGCAGCCGGCTGCAGCGTCGTCTCCCTTGTCCTTATTCTGCTGCTCGTCCCGAAGTCCAAGGTGCGCACCGGCGGAAGTTTCGACTTCCCAGGGGCGCTCGGGCTGACCGTCGGCCTGGTCTGCCTGCTGCTGGCGGCGTCCAAGGGCGAGGACTGGGGCTGGCGCAGCGCCACTACGCTTCTGCTGTTCACCGCGACCGTTGTCGTCCTGCCGCTGTGGGGTTGGTACGAGCTGCGCACCCCGCAACCCGTGGTCGATCTGCGCAGCTCGGCACGCCCCCTGGTGCTCTTCACCAACCTCGCGGCAGTGGCACTTGGACTCTCGCTGTTCGCGACGAACCTGGTCATACCGCAGGTACTCCAGCTGCCGAGGGCCACCGGATACGGGCTGGGCAAGTCTCTCGTCGTCACCGGCCTGGCTCTGGCGCCTCAAGGCCTGGCGATGATGGCCTTCTCCCCGCTGGCCGCCCGCATCACCAAGGCCAAGAGCCCGAAACTGACCCTTGTCATCGGCGCCGCGATCACCGGCGCCGGCTACCTCCTCGCCATGGTGATGATGTCCGGGATGTGGCAGCTCATCATGGCTTCGTGTGTCATCGCGGCCGGGGTCGGCTTCTGCCTCGGCGCCCTGCCGACGCTCATCATGGGCGCCGTGCCGGTGTCCGAGACGGCGGCGGCCAACGGTCTCAACAGCCTGATGCGTTCCATCGGCACCACGTCCTCCAGCGCTGCGGCCGGCGTGATCCTCGCCCACATGACCATCAGCTTCGCCGATGCGCAGGTGCCCTCCGAGAACGGGCTGCGGACGGTCCTGGCCGTCGGCGCCGGCGCAGCCGCAGTAGTCCTGGCCATCGCGACCTTCATCCCGGGAGGCCGGTCGGCCGCCGCCCCATCGCCCCAAGTTCCCGTCGAGACGACGACTTAGCAGCGGGGTCCCGTGCGCGAGTCCGGGCGAGCAGTTGACTGGCCTGTTTCGTCGCCGTCGGCGGACTCAGGAGCCGCACAGTTTCAGGCAGCAGCGCCATGGCTGGGGGCACATGATCCACGCAAGGGCATGTGGAGTCACACAGCCTGAATGAAGAGATTGCGCCATAACCTGGTCGACAACCGCGCCCCAGCCGACCTCGGCCGGGACTCCGGTCACCTGCTCGCCCGGGAGCCGCACCGAAGGGAGAGGCAATGAAGCCGCCCAGGTTCACCTATTGTGATCCCGAAACCATTGACGAGGCCGTCGCGCTCAAGAGCGAGTACGGCACGGACTCGGTCGTCCTGGCGGGGGGCCAGAGCCTCCTGCCCATGCTGAACATCCGGCTCGCCCGGCCAGAGGCACTGATCGACATCAACAAGATCGGTGACCTGCAGCGCATCGAGCGCCAGCCGGACAAGCTGGAAGTCGGCGCCGGGGTTCGGCAGTACGAACTGGAGGACCATCCCGATGTCAGGGAACTGGTCCCGCTGCTCCCCGAAGCCGTCGGATTCATCGGCCATGTCGAGAACCGGCATCGCGGCACGGTCGGCGGCAGCATCGCGCACGCCGACTCCGCCGCCGAACTGCCCTGCACGGCGGTGGCGCTCGACGCGGAGATCGTCGTACGAGGCCCGTCGGGGTCCCGCACCGTCGCCGCCCGGGAATTCTTCCAGGGCTGGATGACCACCGCGCTGGAGCCTGAGGAAGTCCTCGTCGCGGTCCGATACCCCGTCATGCCGCGGACCGCAGGCCACAGCTTCGTCGAAGTCGCCAGGCGTGCGGGCGACTTCGCGCTCGCCGGTGCCGCAGCGGTGGCGGTCCTGGACAGGGACGGCCGCTTCGCCTCCCTCTCCGTCGCCGTCTCCAGCATCTCCGACACACCGGTACGCGCGTCCGCGGTCGAGAACGCGCTGATCGGCGAGGCCCCGACCGAGGAGAACATCGCCAGGGCCGCCAACGAGATCGTGCCCCAGGTCACCTCGGGCGACGACATGCACGCCTCACGTGCCTATCGCCGGCACCTCGCCACCGTCGTGGTACGGCGGGCAATCACCGCGGCCGTGGCCCGCGTCCACGACAGGAGCAACGGGAAGTGACGACCTCCACCACCGCCGAGTACGGCACCGACCGGCGGACCGTGACCGTGCGCGTCAACGGCCGGGACGTCGCCCGAGAGGTGTCCACGCGCACCACGCTCGCCGACTTTCTGCGCGACGACCTCGACCTGGTCAGCGTCCACCTGGGATGCGAACACGGCGTGTGCGGATGCTGCACCGTCCTCTTCGACGGCCGGTCCGTGCGTTCCTGCCTGATGCTGGCCGTCCAGTCGGACGGGCACACGGTCGAGACCGTCGAGAGCCTGTCCGCCGACCCGGCCGAGCTGCACCCCATCCAGGAGTCCTTCGCCGAGGAGCACGGTTTGCAGTGCGGTTTCTGCACGCCCGCGATGGTGCTGCGCACCAAGGAGATCGTCGAGACCGGCCGGCAGCTGACCGACGCCGAGGTGCGCCACGAGATCTCCGGGATCCTGTGCCGCTGCACCGGATACCAGAACATCGTCAACGCGGTCCAGTCCGCCTGCGCGAAGCTGCGCTGCGGTGGCCCGGGCACCGACGAGCGTGGGGAGTGAACCCGATGACGACGACCGAGGAAACCCCCAAATACAAGTACCTGGGCGCGGACCGCAAGCGGGTAGAGGACCCGAGGCTGCTTGTGGGACGTGGCGGCTACATCGCCGACATGAAGTTCCCGGGCCTGCTTCACGCTGCGATCCTGCGCAGCCCGGTGCCGCACGCGCGGATCGTCTCGATCGACGCCACGGAGGCACTGAAGCTGCCCGGAGTCGTCGCCGTGCTCACCGGCGAGGACTGCAAGGCCAGTATGAACCCGTGCATGAACTTTGGCCCGGCCTCCATCGCGCAGTACCCCCTCGCGGCCGACAAGGTCCGCTACGTCGGCGAAGCCGTGGCAGCGGTCGTCGCGGAGAGCCGCTACATCGCCGAGGACGCCGTGGAACTCATCGAGGTCGAGTACGAGGACCTCCCGCCTGTCACCGACCCGATGGCTGCCATGGAGCCCGGGTCCGCGCTTCTGCACGAGGAGCACGGCAGCAATATCGGCTACGAGCGGACCTTCGAGTTCGGCGACGCGGGTGGCTCGTTCGCCGAGGCCGACTTCGTCATCGAGGACACGCTCCACTGGGGACGGTCCGCGGGCATGCCGATGGAGACCACGGGCGCGGTCGCACGTCCCGGTCTCAACGGCGTCATGGAGATCTACTGCAACTCGCTGAACTTCAGCTACTTCGCCTTCCTGATCGCCGCCGCGCTGAAGCTCCCCTCCACCAAGCTGACGATGCACCCGGTCCCGGCGGGCGGCAGCTTCGGCAGCAAGTTCACCGCGCACAAGGTGCCCACCCTCGCCGGCTTCCTGGCCCTGCAGACGGGGCGTCCGGTCTCGTACATCGAGGATCGCATCGACCACTTGATGAACTCCGACCACCACGCGTCGGACCGGTACTACGAAGTCAAGATGGGCTTCCGGCAGGACGGCACGATCACCGGTCTCGACATCGACGTCGTGGACGACTACGGCGCCTACATGCAGTTCGGCGTCGGCACGCACGGCAACGCGTTCTCCCAGATCGTCGGCCCCTACGCCTTCCGGAACGTGCGGTACCGGGTACGCGCCGTGGTCACCAACAAGTGTCAGCAGGGCGCCTACCGCGGCTTCGGCTCCGAGGTGCACAACTGGGTGCTGGAACGGCTGGTCGAGCAGGGAGCCGTGCGGCTCGGCCTCGCGCCGGAGGAGATCCGGCGGCGGAACTTCATCCAGCCCGACGTGTTCCCGTACAAGATCCCCGGCGGCAACGTCTACGACAGCGGCAACTATCCCGCCGTGCTGGACAAGGCGCTGTCGATGATCGACCTGGACAAGTGGCGCGCCGAACAGCGGCGGCTGCGGGAGGAGGAAGGCCGCCACATCGGCATCGGGATCGCAACCACCCAGGAACGCTCGGTGTTCTCCTCGACCGAGTTCTGGTTCTGGTTCGACGATCCGCCGTTCCCGATCACGTCGAGTCCCGAGAGCGCGACGGTGACGATCGACCCTGCGGGCGGGTTCCAGTTGCTGCTGCACAGCCAGGCGATGTGGGGCAACAGCCCCGAGACCGTCGGCTGCACCATCCTCGCCGAGGAGTTCGGCATCGAACCGGAGAGCGTCAACGTGCGCTACGCCGACTCCGCGCATGCGCTGCCCGGAACCGGCCCCGGCGGCAGCCGGTTCACCGTGATGGTCGCCGGCGCGATCAGGGGCGCGTCCCGCAAGCTGAGGAAGAAGCTGATCGACATCGCCGCCCACACCCTCGAGGTGGCGGCCGAGGACCTCGAACTCGTGGACGCCCGCGTCCAGGTCAAGGGCGCCCCCGAACGGGGGCTGACCCTGGCCGAGCTCGCGGGGACGGCTTACTTCTTCGCGCTCAACCTCCCCGAGGGCATGACGAGCGGTCTGGAGGCGTCGTACACCTACGACCACCCGTACACGACGCTTCCCTCCGCGGACCGCTCTGATCTGGGAGTCTTCTACCCGATCATGGGCCACGCCTGCCACATCGCGGTCCTCGAGGTGGACTCGGACACCGGCATGGTGACGTTCCTGGACTACGTCGCCGTCCACGACGCGGGCACCATCGTCAACCCGAAGAGCCTGGACGGTCATGTCACGGGCGGTTCCGCGCAGGGCCTCGGATCCACGCTGTACGAGGAGCTGGCCTACGACGAGGACGGTCAGTTCAAGTCGTCGACGTTCATGGACTACCTCGTGCCCACGGCCAACGAGGTCCCGGCGTTCCGCATCGGGCACGTCGAGACGCCCTCGCCGTTCACCGAGTACGGCATCAAGGGCGGCGGCGAAGGCGGCCGCATGGTGACGCCGTCGGTGGTGTCGGCGGCCATCGACGACGCGTTGCGGGAGTACGGGATGCGGATCCGGGAGCTGCCGGTCAAGCCCTCGGACATCGTGGCCGCCGTACAGGCGGGCACCACACCGGCGGAGGACGGCTGATGTCAGCCACCGCCGCGGAACTCCGCGCGGTCCTCGGCGAGTTCCGGCACGAGGACCGCGCGGGACGGCCCCATCCGATCGCCCTCGCCACGCTCGTCGACGTTCGCGGCTCGTCCTACCGCCGGCCGGGCGCGCGGCTGCTGGTGCGCGAGGACGGCAGCACGGAGGGCAACCTCACCGGCGGCTGTCTCGACGCCGAGATCGTCGAGGCAGCCGACGAGGTCGAACGGATCGGGACCGCCCAGATGGTGACGTTCGACCTCACCGCCGACGATGAGGCCGTCCTCGGCTGGGGCTTGGGGTGCAACGGCGTCCTCGACATCCTCGTCCAACCGGCCGAGTCCGTACGGGCCGCGGCATGCGTGCTCGATGAGGCGCTGTCGTCCCGCCGCCAGGCCATGCTGCTGACGGTCACCTCCGGGCCGGATATCGGCCGGCACTGGTGGCGGATCGGCTCAGCGGGGCCGGTCTGCGGAGTCGACGGCGTCGAGTCCGTGCCGAGGGCGGTGCGGTCCGCGCTCGCCTCAGGCCGTACAGGCTTGGTGTCGCTGTGCTCCGCGCAGCGCGAGGAACACGCGTTCGTCGAGGTCCTGCAACCGCCGCCGCGGCTCGTGGTGTGCGGCGCGGGCGCCGACGCCGTGCCGGTGGCCCGCCGTGCCGCGGAGCTCGGCTGGGACGTGATCGTCGTGGACGACCGCCGCCTGGTACTGAACCCCGACCGCTTCCCGCCGGGGACCAAGCTCGTCCTCAGTGCGTCGGGCCCGGTCCGTGAACTGCCCGTGGACCGTGACACCTACGTCGTCGTGATGAGCCACAACTTCCTGCGGGACCGCGACTACCTCGGTGCGGCCCTGCGCACGGACGCCTCGTACATCGGCGTCCTCGGCCCCCGGCGACGGCTGCAGCGTCTGCTCGACGACCTTGGCCGCGACGGCGTTCGCCCGACCTGCCAGGACGGGCTGCGCCTGCACGGCCCCGCCGGACTGGACCTCGGTGCGCAGGGGCCGGGCGAGATCGCCCTCTCGATCGTTGCCGAGGTCTTGGCCGCCAGTCGCGGCAGTCTGGGCAAGGAGTCCGTCAGCCGCCCGTACGCGCTCGACCTCGCGGCGGAGCCCGTCGCGCAGACCGTCCCCTGAACGATCGATAGGAACACACGGTGCAACTGCAGAACTCATTCGTGGTCTCCTCCTCCGTCGGGGAAGCCTGGGGCTTCCTCCTCGACGTCGAGAACATCGTGCCTTGCATGCCGGGCGCCGAACTCGTCGAAACCATCGACGACAAGAACTGGCGAGGTCGGCTGAAGATCAAGTTCGGCCCCGTGGCCATGGCCTTCGAGGGCACTGTCGAAATGGTGGAGCGCGACGACGTCGGGCGCCGGATGACGCTGCGCGGCGCCGGCAAGGACCAGCGTGGTCGAGGCAGCGCGACGGCGGACATCCGAGTGACGGCCGAGCCCGGCCCACAGCCGGACACCACGTCGGTGTCGGTGCTCACGGACCTCAAAGTGAGCGGCCAGATCGCCCAGTTCGGCCGGGGCATGATCCAGGACGTCTCCGAGCAGATGACCAAGAAGTTCGCCGCCTCGCTCCAGGCCCATCTGCAACAGGCCCGACAAGTCCCGGAACCCGGGCCGGAGACGGGCGCCCCGGCCTCGTCGGCGGCCGCACCCGCAGCGTCGCAGCCCCGACCGGAGGACGGCGAGGCTGTGGCTGGGTTCCGGCTGTTGGCGGGCACGCTCTGGCGCGCCCTGCTCCGCCAGTTCGGAAAACTGCGCAGGCCCGCGGGGACGCATCGTGCCGGCTGAAGTACGGCCGCCGGCGCCCGGCGGGCAAGGCGACGTGGCTTCGGTCGCCGAAGTCAGCAAGCGTCTTGAGCAGGTCCGCTACCTCGCCGACGAAGGGCTCGCAACGGCCGTGTACCTCGCCCTCGGGCTGGGGCGGCCGCTCCTGCTGGAAGGCGCCAACGGCGTCGGCAAGACCGAGGTCGCCCGAGCGCTGTCCGAGGTACTGGACCGCGAGCTGATCCGCCTGCAGTGCTACGAGGGCATCGACACCAGCCAGGCACTCTACGACTGGCACTACGGCCGCCAACTGCTCGCCGTCCGGGGCGCCGACGGCACCCGCGCGGAGGATGTCTTCACCCGGGACTACCTGCTCACCCGCCCGCTCCTGGACGCCCTGGAGACGGGCGACCGCGCCGTACTGCTGATCGACGAACTCGACCGCGCCGACGACGAGTTCGAGGCGTTCCTGCTGGAGCTGCTGTCGGACTTCACCGTCACCATCCCCGAGGTGGGCCGGATCGAGGCGACCTCCCGCCCCCTGGTCGTTCTCACCTCGAACCGCACCAGGGACCTGCACAACGCACTGCGCCGCCGCTGCCTCTACTACTGGGTGGATCACCCGGACATCGACCGTGAGTACCGCATCCTGCGGTTGCGTGCCCCCGAGATTCCGGAACCGCTCGCCCGTGAGGTCGCCACGGCCGTACGGCGGGTGCGCGGGCTCGGCCTCGGCCATTCTCCGGGCGTGGGCGAGAGCATCGACTGGGCGGGCGCCCTGCACATGCTGGGTGTCTCCACCCTGTCGCCGGAGACGGCCGTCGCCACCCTGAGCGCCCTGGTGAAGGACGTCGACGACCAGCAGTCGGTCCGGGAACGGATCGCCGACGTCGTACCGACCGCACCATGACCGCGCCCCCGCCTTACCTCGCCGACGTCACCGGACGAACCTGTGTGGAGTTCGTCGGGCTGCTCCGGGTACGCGGGCTGCCGCCCGGCCCTGAGCAGACCGTGGCGTTCTACGAGGCACTGCACCTGATGGCAGCGGCTCCCGGGAGTTCGCTCGGCCTGCGGCAGATCTACTGGGCGGGACGGGCGGTACTCGTCGGCCAGCGGCAGCACGGCACGGTGTACGACCGCGCGTTCGCCGACTTCTTCGGGGAGTTGCCGGGCGATGAGCGCGACGTGCCGCCCCAGCCCAGGGCGGTCCCGATGAGCGCCGTCGAACGCGACGACGCCGCGTCCGGCACACCGACGCCGTGGGCCGCCGACGCCGAGGACGAACAGGCGGACGACGCCCGGCTGGTCCCCGGCGAGGTGCACCTGCTCAAGGAGAAGTCCTTCGGCGCGATGACACCGCAGGAGCGGCGCCGGGCCGCCGCCCTGATCCGCCGGCTGCGCCCCGAACTGCCCCGGCGACGCAGCCGTCGCCGCCGGCCGGCCGTCGCCGGCCGGTATCTGCACGTCCGGGGGGTGCTGCGCGAGTCACTGCCGACCGACGGCGAAGCAATGCGTCTGCCCTGGCGTCGGCAGCGCTTCCGAGAGCGTCCGCTGACCCTGGTGATCGACGTGTCCGGGTCCATGACGCCGTACGCGAAGGCGTTGCTGCGCTTCGGACACACGCTGAAGCGCGCGGGACATCGTGTGGAAGTGTTCACCTGCGGAATGCACCTGACCCGTGTCACCGACAGCCTGCGCAAGGTGTCGGTGGACACGGCACTGCGGCACATCGGCGAGGTCGTCGACGACTGGGACGGCGGCACCCTGCTCGGCACCTCGATGCGTGAGCTGGTGGACCGTTACGGCGGACACTCATCGCTGCGTGGAGCGCTGCTCGTGGTGTGTTCCGACGGCCTGGACCGGGACGATCCGGCGACGCTGGGCGAGGCCATGTGCGCCTTGTCGCGGCGGGCTCACCGTGTCGTCTGGCTCAATCCGCTGAAGGGTGACCCGCGTTATCGGCCGCTCGCCAGGGGCATGGCCGCCGCGCTGCCGTACATCGATGTCTTCCTGCCGGGTCACAACCTGGCGAGTCTGGAAGACCTGTGCCGGACGATCTCGGCCCGGCGGGTCGTGCAGCGGAAGGCCAAGACTCCTGCGCCGCTGGGCTGAGACCTCGAACACCTCCCTCGACGACACCGTGTTTCGTATTGGGACGCTCCTGCCCCGCGGCTCATGGGCATCGTGGCTTTCGTTGACAAAGGGGAGAAGGGCGGTTACCTGCGATGGACGGCCTGATGATGGACCGGCCGCTGTTGACCACGCGACTGCTGTGGCGCGGTGAACGGATATTCGGAGACAGGCTCGTGGTGTCCCGGACGGACTCCGGTTATCACGAGTACACGTATGCCGAACTCGGCCACCGGGTCCGGCGTCTGGCCGGTGTCCTGCGCAACCTCGGAATCGCACCTGGTGATCGCGTGGCGACCCTGGCCTGGAACAGCCATCGGCACCTCGAATGCTACTTCGCCGTTCCGGGCATCGGCGCGGTCCTGCATACGGCCAACCACCGCCTGTCCGAGGACCAGCTCGCCTACACCATCGACCACGCGGGAGACCGTGTGGTGTTCGTCGACCCTGACATGGTTCCGCTGCTCGAGAGCATCGCCGATCGGCTTCCGTCGGTGCGCTGCTATGTGGTCTTCGGCGACGTGCCCACGGACACGATGCTGAACCCCGTGATCGCGTACGAGGAGCTCATGGCCGACGCCAACCCGCTGCACCTTCCCGAGTTCAGCGAGAACACCGCCGCCTCGCTGTGCTACACCTCAGGTACCACCGGCGATCCGAAGGGCGTCCTGTACAGCCACCGCAGCATGGTTCTCCATGCGTTGGCCTTGTGTGCCAAGGGGTCCGCGGAGATCGCGGAGGAGGAGACCTGCCTCGTGGTCACCCCGATGTCACACGTGAACGCATGGGGCACTCCCTACGCCTGTACTCTGCAGGGCGCGACACTGGTGCTGCCCGGAACCCACCCGAGCCCTGAGACACTGCTGCGCATCGTCCAGGACCGCCGGGCCACGACCGTGGTCGCGGCTGTGACCGTCGGGACGATGCTCAAGGCGGAGCACGAACGGACCGGCCGACGATACCGCCTCGACTCCATGCGCCGCCTATGGCTCGGCGGACAGGCCACGCCGGCCGCACTGAGCGACTGGTGGCGTCGCCAAGGCACCGAGATCGTCAACGGCTGGGGAATGACCGAGACATCGCCGATAGCCACGTTCGCCCAGGACACACGCACCCAGGGAAAGCCCCTGCCACTCGTGGAAATGCGCATCACGGACGAGGGCGGCAACGAGCTGCCGTGGGACGGCGAAACGGTCGGTGAGCTCGAAGTCCGGTCTCCCTGGGTTGCGCGCGAGTACTTCGACGACCCGCGTTCGGTGGACAGCTTCCGGGACGGCTGGCTGCGCACCGGAGACGTGAGCGTGTTCGCACCGGACGGCTGCATGCGACTCAAAGACCGCTCGAAGGACCTGATCAAGAGCGGGGGCGAGTGGATATCCTCTGTCGATCTGGAGAACGCGCTGATGGCGCATCCGTTGGTGCGTGAAGCCGTGGTGATCGCGATCCCGGACGACACCTGGCTCGAGCGTCCGCTCGCCTGCGTCGAAGCGCAGGGCACGGTCACCGCCGAGGAACTGCGCAGTCACCTGCGCACCAGATTCGCCAGGTACTGGGTCCCGGATCACATCGTCTTCGTCAGGCGCATTCCCAAGACCTCAGTAGGCAAATTCGACAAGAAGCGCCTGCGCTCGCACTACCTCGCCCAAGGCCTGGACGGCATGTGCACTTTCTGACCGTGCCGCTGAAAAACAAAGGGCCTCGCACCACGCTCAGGAGCCCCTTGGCATGAACGGAGAACAATGCAGTGAAGCGCACGAAGCTCTATATAGGCGGCGAATGGGTCCAGCCCGTCGATGCCGGCACCAGCGCTGTGGAGAACCCCGCCACCGAAGAAATCATCGGTGAGGTGGCCGCGGCCACCTCAGCCGATGTGGAGCCCGCCGTGCAGGCCGCGAGGGGCGCCTTCCCCGCTTGGAGCGGGCTCGCTCCGGCTGAACGAGCGAGCCGCCTGGAACGGCTGTGGCACATCCTGGACCGTCGTCGAGAGGAGATCGCGCGCACGGTCACTCTGGAGCTCGGGACGCCCTTGAAGACCGCGACGGCGATTCAGGCCGGGCTGCCGCTGACGGTGCTGCGGAGTTACGTCGATCTGGTCGGCGCATACGCGTTCTCCGAGGAGATCGGCCACTCTCTCGTGCTGAAAGAGCCGGTCGGTGTGGTGGCCGCGATCACGCCGTGGAACTACCCGCTGCACCAGATGATCGCCAAAGTGGCACCCGCACTGCTGGCAGGGTGCACGGTGGTGCTCAAGCCGGCCGAGCTCACCCCACTCGTGGCCTACATGCTTGCCGACGCGGTGCACGAAGCGGAGCTGCCGGCCGGGGTGTTCAACATGGTCTGCGGTCCGGGTGCGGTGATCGGCACCGCGCTTGCGGGTCATCCGGGCGTCGATATGGTGTCGTTCACCGGCTCGACCGAGGTCGGCAAGCAGATCTCGGTGCTCGCGGCGAGCACGGTGAAGAAGGTTGCGCTCGAGTTGGGCGGAAAGTCCGCCAACGTGATTCTCGACGACGCGGATCTGGTCACGGCGGTGAAGGTGGGTGTGGGCAACGCGTTCCTCAACGCCGGGCAGACGTGTACGGCGTGGACGCGGATGCTGGTGCCGCACAGCCGGTACGAGGAGGCAGTGGAGCTCGCCGCTGCGGCGGCCGGCAAGTACGCGGTCGGCGATCCGATGTGCGCGGGGACCCGGTTGGGCCCGGTGTCCTCGGCGCGCCAGCGCGCTTCGGTGCTCGCGCACATCGACACCGGACTGTCCCAGGGGGCGCGGCTCGTGGCGGGCGGCGGTGATCTGCCGTCGCGCGGGCACTATGTTCCGGCGACGGTGCTGGCGGACGTCAAGCCCGATGACGTGGTGGCGCAGGAGGAGATCTTCGGGCCCGTGCTGGCGGTCATCCCCTTCTCCGATGACGAGGAGGCGGTGACGATCGCCAACAACTCGCGCTACGGGCTGTCGGGGGCGGTGTGGTCCGGCGACGAGAGCCGTGCTCTTGCCGTCGCCGGCCGGCTGCAGAGCGGTTCGGTGGACATCAACGGTGCGGCCTTCAACCCGGTGGCGCCGTTCGGAGGCTACAAGCAGTCCGGGACCGGGCGCGAGCTCGGGCGCTATGGCCTGGACGAGTTCTTGCAGACCAAGGCGATCCAACGATGAGTGCCGGGGTGGCGACAACATGGTGAAGGCGCTGGTAGCCCGTGGGGCGACTGCCGAACTGTCCGTGGAGGACGTCGAACTTCCCGAGCCCGCGGCGGGTGAGGTGCGGGTGAGGGTGCGGGCGGCGGGGGTCTGCCACTCGGACCTGTCGATGATCAACGGCACGGTGTCTCCGGAGTTCCCGCTGGTTCTCGGGCACGAGGCCGCGGGCGTGGTCATCGCGGCCGGGGCGGGGGTGACGCGTGTCGCCGTAGGCGATCACGTGGCGATCAACTGGTCGCCGGCCTGCCGGAAGTGCTGGTTTTGTGAGCGGGGCGAGCCGTGGCTGTGTGTGACGGCGGAGGGGGTGTCCTCCCGGCCCCGGGGCAGGCTGGCCGACGGCACGCCGGCCCATGTGACCCTGGGTGTGGGGGCTTTGGCGGAGGAGGTCGTGGTCGGGGAGCGGGCGCTGATCGTCCTGCCCCGCCAGCTGCCGCTGCCGGAGGCGGCCTTGCTGGGGTGTGCGGTGCTGACCGGTGTCGGCGCGGTGCGCAACACCGCGGGGGTGCGTCCGGGGGAGTCGGTGGTGGTGCTCGGGCTCGGCGGGGTGGGTCTGTCCGCCGTGGCCGGTGCACGGCTGGCCGGTGCGGACCCGATCATCGCGGTGGACGTCTCCCCGGAGAAGGAGGGCCTGGCACGGGCTTGCGGCGCCACGGAGTTCCTGGTCTCTGACAAGGGTCTGCCGAAGGCGATCCGGTCGTTGACCGGCGGTCGGGGAGCCGATCACGTCTTTGAGTGTGTGGGCCGAGCGGCCACGATCCGCATGGCGTGGCAGAGCGCTCGGCGCGGCGGCAACTGTGTGGTGGTGGGCATGGGCGCCCGCGATGACATGGTGTCGTTCTCCGCGCTGGAGGTCTTCCATTTCGCCCGCAGTCTGAC
>NZ_JBITCT010000021.1:80808-163929 GCF_044453465.1 Streptomyces sp. NPDC051677 | reverse complement strand
CCCCGGCCGTCAGGCCCTTGAGCCGGTCGCGGACCGCCACACCGGACGGGCCCAGGGCGACGAACGGCGCCGCCGTCTCCCGCAACCCGCCCATCTCTTTCGCCCCTCCCCGCGTCGGCCTGAGAACCCCTCACCGCACCCAACGACCACCACCGGCAAAGGTCACCCATTCGACAGGGAAACTCCTGTTCCCCTCCAGGCCGCCGGACCTGCCGCGGCAGCAAGACTCACCCATGCGCGCCAGAACACCCCCCGTGCGCACCCAATCGCCAGCAGTTCAGAACCCCCGGGTACGACGGTCATGGCCATCCGGAGCCCGCGCGCCGCGTCCCGACCCGGTGACGCAGCCCTGCCGGAGGTGAGTGCAGCCCCGAACGGCGGATACCTTTAGGGCGTGCAGCCAGCAAGTCAGTCACCCGAGCAACCCGGGAGCCCCGCTGGGCGTCTCCACCGGGCACGCGCCCTTTACCGGAACGTTTCCAAGCGCCGGACCGCCTGGCTGCTGTTGAAGGACACCGTCAACTCCTGCATCGAGTACCGCATCCTCGGTCTAGCCGCCGAAGCCGCCTTCTTCACGTTGCTGTCCGTGCCGCCCCTGCTGCTCAGCCTCATCGGCCTGCTCGGCTACGTCGACGACTGGACCGGCACCGACAGCATCAGCAGCCTGGAGAGCAACCTCCTCGAGGCCTCGCGCACGGTCCTGTCCGACAAGGGCGTCCGACAGATCGCCCAGCCGATCCTCGACGACGTGATGAAGGGCGGCCGCCCCGACGTGATCTCCATCGGGTTCCTGTTCGCCCTGTGGTCGGGCTCGCGCGCGGTGAACGTCTTCATAGACACGATCACCGTGATGTACGGCCTCGACGGGGTGCGCGGCATCGTCAAGACGAGGCTGGTGGCGTTCCTGCTGTTCGTCGCCGCGCTGCTGATCGGTTCCATCGCGCTGCCGCTGATGGTCGCCGGACCGGACGCGGTGGTGGGGATCGTGCCCTGGTCGACGACTGTGGTCCAGGTCCTGTACTGGCCGGTCGTGATCGTCCTGTCCGTCGCGTTCCTGACCACGCTCTACCACGTTTCCGTGCCGGTGCGCTCCCCGTGGATCGAGGACGTGCCCGGCGCGCTCGTCGCCCTCGCCATGTGGGTGCTCGGCAGTTTCCTGCTGCGCATCTACCTGACGAACACGATCGAGGGCGCCACCATCTACGGCTCCCTCGCCGCCGCCGTCGCCGTACTGCTGTGGATCGGCGTGTCCGCCTTCGCCGTGCTCGTCGGCGCCGCCGTCAACGCCGCGATCGACCGCGTCTGGCCGGCCGCCGCGACGGCCGCGGCCCGCGCCGCCAACGAACGGCTGCGGCAGGAGGAGGCCGCGGAGTACGTCGCCCGCGTGGCGGCGATCCGCTCGCATGAGGAGGACGACCCCGACGATCCCGACATGCCGTCCGAGTTCCCCGAAAGATGGTCCCGTTTCCTTCCGCCGGAGGACGTGACGGGACGGTTCCGGACACACGTGAAGACTTCTCTGAAAGGACACGGGGGCCACGTTGGCCACGGAGGGTACGGAGGGCACGGCGGCGGCACTGGAAACGACGGCAGCGACGGTAACGAAGGCAGCAGCGGCAACGGCGGTAACAGCGGGGGCAGTGGCAACAGCGGCAACGGGGCGAACGGGGGGAACGGCTCCCAGAGGGGTGAGCCCGCGGACTGAGCCCCCGCTCAAGCGGGCGTACGGGGTCAGCCGGCCCACAGGAACCCCGGGTGCGGCGGCGTAACCTGGCGTACGTGTACGAAGAGCGGGCCTCCCGGCTGGCCGGGGCGGTGGTGTGGACGAACACGCCGTCGGCGGCGTTCCTGAGGCTTCCCGTGCTGCCCGACGGCTGCATGGACCTGCTGTGGAGTGAGGGCAGGCTGCTGGTCGCCGGACCGGACACCCGGGCTCACACCCCCGACGGCCCGCCCGCGCTCTGGGCGGGCGTCCGCCTCTACCCCGGCACGGCGCCGGCCCTCCTCGGCGTACCCGCCCACGAACTGCGCGACCGCCGCGTGGAGTTGGCCGACCTGTGGCCGGTGTCGGAGGTGCGGCGCCTGCGTGCCCGAGTCGCTGCGGCGGCGCACCCGGCGACGGCGCTGGAGGCGCTGGCACTGGAACGGGCCGCTCCGCCCGACCCCGCGCTGCGTCGACTGGTCGCCGCCCTCGCGGCGGGCCGTCCGGTGGCCGCCACAGCCGACGAACTCGGCCTCGGCGCCCGCCAGTTGCACCGCCGCTCGCTGACCGCCTTCGGCTACGGCCCCAAGACGCTGGCCCGGATCCTGCGCCTGCAACGCGCACTCGCGCTGGTCCGCAAGGGCGTGCCGTACGCGGACACCGCGGCCCACGCCGGTTACGCCGACCAGGCCCATCTCTCCCGAGACGTACGCGAGTTCACGGGCCGGACACTGGGCGACCTGCTGCGCTAGGGCGCCGACCTGTCCACTGCGACGCGAGGAGCTACTGGGCGAGCGGCGCGAACAGATCGACGCCGTTGCCGTCGGGATCGTGCACGACGGCGTACCGCTGGCCCCAGAAGGCGTCCCACGGCTTCAGCTCGCCCGGGTGGCCGGCGCCCACCAGCTCCTCGTACACGGTGTCCACCTCGTCGGGTGTGGCGCAGCGCAGCGCGAGCGACGCCCGGCCGCCTCCGGACGGCGGCCGCCACGTCGGGTGGAACGAGCGGACGGTTTCCTCGGTGTCCAGCAACAGCCGTAGCCCACCGGGCAGTTCGGCCTCGACGTGCGGCTCTCGCTCGGCGCCTTCGGGGAAGGCGAACCCGAGCCGACGGTAGAAGGCGACGGAGGCGGCCATGTCGGAGACGACCAGGCCGATGGCATCGAATCGTGGACTCATACGGCCACGGTAGGCGGGACAAGTGCAGCCG
Organism: Streptomyces sp. NPDC051677; assembly: GCF_044453465.1. Taxonomy (NCBI): domain Bacteria; kingdom Bacillati; phylum Actinomycetota; class Actinomycetes; order Kitasatosporales; family Streptomycetaceae; genus Streptomyces; species Streptomyces sp. NPDC051677. Next base: position 161,017 of record NZ_JBITCT010000021.1, on the reverse strand, counting down.
GTCTTGAAGGAAACGGACGTCCGGCGCGGAAAACCGTTCCCCAGGTGTTTCCCACGCGTGCGAGGGTGGCCCGATGGACAACGCAGGCCGCCGTGAGCTTCTGAGCTGGCAGTTCGCCCTTACCTGGTCCCTCTTCGAGTACCACCTCGACCGTGTGGGACCTGAGGACTTCCTCTGGGAACCGGCAGCCCATTGCTGGACCCTCCACCCGGACGGCGCCGGAGGATGGACGCCCGACTGGGCGGACACGGAACCCGACCCCGTCCCGGTTCCGACCGTCGGCTGGGTGAGCTGGCATCTCGCCTGGTGGTTGGGCGTCGCCACCGACCACCTCCTCGGCCGCCCTCCCCGAGAGCGCTCCGAGGTCCGCTGGCCGGGGGCGGGCGATTGTGCTGTCGCCTGGCTGCGCGGCCTGCGCGAGGAGTGGACGGCCGCCGTCGAGGGGCTCAGCGACGCCGACCTGGACCGGACCGCTCCGTTTCCCTGGTCGAGCGACCCCGAGTACACGGTGTCCCACCTGCTGGCCTGGGCGAACGCGGAGCTGATGAAGAACGTCGCCGAGATCGGGCAACTGCGCCTGCTGAGAGCGGCCTCCCAGGTCAGGTGAAGGTCACCGGCCCGTTGGGCGTGTCCACCGTGAACGAGAAGCCCCCCGGACCTTCGGTGACGGTGAGGTCGGCGCCGAAGGCGCTCAGCAGGGGGCGGACGTCCTCGGGGTCCGGGGCGGTCGCGGTCAGCTCCAGCAGGGGGCTGACGGGCAGGCCGGACGCGGAGGGATGGGGCGTGGCGCCCCAGTCGATGAGGAAGGGCACCACGCCGGACGGATGCGGGGTGCCGCCGTCGGTCAGCCGCCATCGAAGCAGGGCGCCGTCGGGACGACGTCTGCTCATCTCCCGTACGTCACCGGTGTCGTAGCCCCGGGCGCGGGCGGCCGCGACTGCCGCGTCAAGATCGGGCGGGCTGATCGCCCAGGTGGTCGTCCGTGCCGAGGCCAGCACGTCCATCCCGAAGGGGCGCGCATGGGACGGCACGGGCTGCTCCGGATCCGGGCCGATGATCTCCAGGTAGGCGCGACCGCCCAGGCCGACCAGGTAGTTGCGGGTCCCGAGCCCGACGTGCACTCCGCCCGGCGCGGGGGTCAGTCCCGTGCGGCGGGCGAACTCGGCGACCGTCGTCGCCAGATCGGGCGTTGCGAGGACGATGTGGTCGAGGCGTGCGGGAATGGTGTTCATCCCGCCCGAGCCTACGCGCCCGGCCGGGGCTGCCGCCGCCTGCACGCCTGCACGCCTGCACGCCTGCACGCCCGCGCAGGCCTCCGCGGCGGGCGCCCCGAGATGTTCGTCTCGCGGAGGGGCGGGCCGCGGGGCGGGTCTGGCCGTCAGCTCCGCGGTGGCGCCGTGCTCGCCCGTTGTACGAGCCGCGTCGACAGCTCCGTCCGCGTTCCCTCCGGATGCTCCCCGTCCATCATCCGCACCAGCAGCCGCAGGGCCGTCGCCGCCATCTCCGCCAACGGCTGACGGACGGTGGTGAGGGCGGGCGTGGTCCATCGGGACTCCGGCAGGTCGTCGAATCCGACCACGCTGACGTCGTACGGAATCCTCAACCCCCGTTCCGCCAGGGCCTGGTAGACGCCGAGGGCCATGCGGTCGGAGCAGACGAACACGGCCGTCGGCGGTTCGGGCAGATCGAGCAGCTCGCGCATGCGTCGGTGGGCGACGGACTCGTCGAAGCCCCCGTTGCGCAGGTACTCGGGGCGCTGCGCGAGCCCGGCCGAGGCCAGCGCCGAGCGGTAGCCGGCGACCCGGGCGCTGCTGCACATCCTGCGGCGCGGACCGGCGATCACGGCGATGCGTTCATGGCCGAGTGCCAGCAGGTGCTCGGTCGCCGTCACCCCGCCCTGCCAGTTCGCCGCTCCCACCGACACCACCCCGGGCGGCGGCTCGACCACCGGGTCGATCATCACGAACGGTGTGCGGTGCTGCTCCAGCCAGGCGAACTGAGAGGCCGTCAACTCGGCCAGATTGAACAGGACTCCGGCCGAACCCCGCACGGTCAGCTTGTCCAGCCAGCCGCGCTGCGGGCGGCCGGCGCGGGTGCGGGACAGGGCGGCCGAGACGACCACGTCCAGACCCGCGTCGTGCGCCGCCTCCTCCACGCCGTGCAGCACCGCGCCCGACCCGGAACTGTCCAGCGAGTGCACGACCAGGTCGACCAGCCGCGGCGGCTTCGTCGCGTCGAAGCGCGGTCTTCGTACGTAGCCGAGCCGGTCCAACGCCTCCGTGACCCGGCGGCGGGTCTCGGGGGCGACGTCCTCCCGGCCGTTGACCACCTTGGAAGCGGTCGGCACGGACACCCCCGCCTCGCGGGCCACGACCGCCAGGGTCGGCCCGGCCGTCACGCTCGCACTCGCCGTGTGCACCATTGGGAACCACCTCTCCGGCCCGCCCGAGGGCCAGCGAAAGTTCGACCAGCACCCTTTCGGAGCCGATCCGGAAACAGGCGGCTCGCAGAAAGCGCTTGCTATCCTAGGTGTGCCGCAGCGCGACGTGAAGACATCGGGAAACACGGGATCTTGTGGCGGTGAACTTTCGAAACCGCATGAGCTCAGGCGGGCGTGCAGGTCAGCCGGAAGTCCCGGAAGTCCGCGGTGAAGGCGGCGTCGACCAGGTCCCGGACGTGGATCCCGGCCAGGGTGCCGGTGAAACGCAGCCGTCCGCCATGGTCGTCCGACAGCCGGTCGGCGTCCAGCGGCGGGCCGACCGGCGTGCGCACCCCGTCGCGCACGTACCAGAAACGCGCTTGTTCGCCGTCGACCGTGACGCCCAGCGTGACCGGCACGCTCGCGTCGACGTCCACGACCGCCGCCTGCCGCGCACCGTTCTCGTCGCGCTCCACCAGGCTGAGGACCGTCCGTCCCCCGCCCTCCCACTGCTGGCCGCGCTGCGGCTCGCCCGCGGGCTCCGCCCAGGTCAGGTCGAGGCAGAGATACGCCTCCGCGTCGTAGCGGAGGATCAGGCCGGCGGCCTGCGTGAAGGTGAACGGGCATGCGTCCAGGGTTACTTGAGCCGTGGCCCGGTGTTCGGTGAGGCGCTGGGCGAGCAGGCTCTGCGCCCAGCGGGACTCGGGACCGTGCCGGCCGCGCAGGCGGATCCAGCCCGGACGGGAGGCGACGTCCGCCCAGGAGGGATCCGGCGGTTCGCGCAGGGTGCTCCAGGGCCAGCCCAGCGGGTCGTCGGAGGGAGAGGGTGGGGGAGTCTCGTATGGACTGCCCGGCACCTCGACCTCGACCGACGGATGCCAACCGCCCTGCCTGAGCCGCGGTCTGCCCGCCGCGTCCCAGGTCACCGCCTGGATCGCGGTCTCCCGGCCGAGGGTGCAGCGGGGGCCGTGCGGCGTCCTCAGCGGGCGGGCCGTGAGGTGGCTCAGGAACCACTCGCCGTCCGGGGTCTGAACCAGCTCGGCGTGCCCCGCCTTCTGCAGCGGCAGCCCCGGATCGTCGCGCGAGGTGAGCAAGGGGCGGTCGTCGAGTTCGTACGGGCCGGTGAGGGTCCGACCGCGGGCCGTGCGGACGCCGTGCTCGAAACCGGTTCCGCCCTCGGCGAGGATGAGGTGGTACCACCCGCCGCGCTTGAGCAACTTCGGTCCCTCGACGAGCCGTTCGTGCTGGAGGAGAAGGTGCGTGTCGCCGAGCGGGGCGAGTGTGTCGCGGTCCAGCTCCGTCAGGACGATGCCCGCGAAGCGGTTGCCGCCCGGGCGGTGGTCGTTCTGGAGGTTGAGCAGCCAGAGCCGGCCCTCTTCGTGGAAGAGGGCGGGGTCGAAACCGTGACTCGCGACGCGGCGCGGCGGCGTCCAGGGGCCGCTCACGTCGGTGGCCGTGGTGACGTGGACGTCCTGGTCGAAGTACGGCGTCCCGACGGACCGCACGACCGCGTAGACCATCCAGAACCGCTCGCCGTCCCAGCTCAGCGACGGCGCCCAGATGCCGCCCGAGTCGGGGACGCCGGCCAGCGTCCCCCCGGGAGCGGCTCCTTCGACATGGCCCGCGTACTCCCAGTGGGCCAGATCGTGCGAGCTGTGGATCGGGATCGTCGGGAACCACTCGAAGGAACTGGTCGCCACGTAGTACCGGTCGCCGACCCGGATCAGGGACGGATCGGGCGCGAAACCGCGGATCACGGGGTTGTGCGCAACGGTCACTTCAGCGCTCCCAACGTGACGCCGGTCCGCCAGTAGCGACGCATCGCGATCATCATGATCGCCATCGGCACGATGGACAGCAGTGCGCCGGTCAGGACCAGGCTGGTGACGTCGACGCCCGATTCCAGGCGCTTGCCGCTCCAGTTGTACAAGCCGATGTTGAGCGTCCAGTTCTTCTCGCCGCGCAGCACGGTCAGCGGCAGGAAGAAGGCGTTCCAGGTGTTGACGAAGGCCAGCAGGAAGACCGTGGCGCCGCCCGTCGTCATCATCCGCAGGACGATGCTGAAGAAGATCCGCAGCTCACCGGCGCCGTCGAGGCGGGCCGCCTCCAGGAGTTCGTAGGGAATCGTGGCCTCGGTGTAGACCTTGGCGAGGTACACGCTGAACGGGTTGATCAGGCAGGGGATCAGCATCGCCCAGGGGGTGTCGACCAGGCCGATCTCCGAGAACATCAGGTAGAGCGGGAGGGTGAGCAGCGCGATCGGGATCAGGAACGAACCCACCACGCTCGCGAACACCACGGTGCGGCCGGGAAAGTCGAAACGGGCCAGGCCGTAGCCCGTGGCGAGGGCGATCAGCGTGCCGCCCAGGGAGCCGACCCCCGCGTACAGCAGGGAGTTGGCGGTCCAGCGCAGGAAGATGCCGTCCTCGTACGTGAACAGCTGGTGCAGGTTGTCCCACAGGTGCCAGCCGGAGAACCACAGTCCATTGCTCTGGTAGAGGCCGACGCGGTCCTTGGTGGCGGCGACGATCAGCCACCACACCGGGAACAGGCTGTAGGCGCTGGCCAGGACGAGCCCGACGAGCAGGAAGCGCTGGCCGCCGCGCGAGCGAGCGGCCGGGTCCGGGCGGGTCCGGCGGCGGACGGCCGGCGCCGGGGGCTTGTCGGGCTTCTCGGCGCGGTTTTCGGTGAGCGTCATCAGTCTGCCTCCCTCGAAGTCAGCCGGTAGAAGAGGAAGGAGGCCACGCCGAGGATGAGGGCGAGCAGCACCGACAGGGTCGCGGCGTAGTGGTAGTTGCCGGCGTTGAACGCCTGGTTGTAGATGATCATGATCGGGGTGAAGCTGTCGTTCACCGTCTGCGGGGTGACGTTCCTGAACAGCGCCGGCTCGTTGAAGATCTGCAGCATCTGGATGATGGACAGCAGACCGGTCAGGACGAGCGCGCCGCGCACGTACGGGACCTTGATGCTGCGCGCGATCCGCAGCTCGGAGGCGCCGTCGAGCCGCGCGGCCTCGAACAGCTCGCGCGGCACGGCCTGCAGCGCCGAGTAGATGATCACCATGTTGTAGCCGATGCCGTGCCAGGTGAGCAGATTGCCGATGGACGGCCACACCATGGACGGCGAGAAGAAGTTCCAGTCGAATCCGAACAGCTTGCCGAGCGGGGTCAGCGGACCGACGTCGGGGCTGTAGAGGTTGATCCACACGATCGCCGCGACCACCCCCGGGATCATGTACGGGACCAGGAGCAGGATCCGGAACCGGCCGGCCACGCGCGAGGTGAGCGCGTCCAGCAGCAGCGCCAGCACCAGGGCGACGAACAGCATCACCGGGATCTGCACACAGGCGAACAGCACCACGCGCAGGATGGACGTCAGGAACGCCGAGTCCGTCAGGCCCTGCTGGTAGTTGTCGAAGCCGGAGAACTTCTCCGTGGCGCCGCCCAGACCGAGCCCGGACTGCCGGGTGCGGAACAGGGACTGGTAGACGGCGTAGCCGATCGGGACCAGGTAGAGGAACACGAAGCCGAGCTGGAAGGGCGCCGTGAAGGCGGCGCCCTTCCAGCGCAGGGAACGAATCATCGGCTGCGCCTCAGCCCTTGACGCTGATGCCGCGGGACTTCAGGTCGTTGACCGTCCACTGCTGCATGTGCGCGAGCAGGTCGGTGACCTTCTGCTCCTTGCTGACGACCTTGCCCCAGCCCGCCTGCAGTTCGGTGAACATCGCGGTCCAGTCGGGACCGAAGGCCCAGTCGGTGGTGACGGTGCCCAGGCTGTCCTTCACGACCTGCTGGGCAGGCTGGTAGTTCGTGCCGAGCAGCTTCTGGGAGATCGCCTCGCCGACGTAGGAGTCGCTGTCGGCCAGTGCGGGCATCACGCCGTTGCCCGTGGTGGGGCTCGCCATCGTCTTGACCGCGCCGACGTCGGTGGACATCCACAGCGCCGCCTCGGCCGCCTGCTTCTGGTTCTCGCACTGCTTGGGCACCAGGGTCACGCCACCGCTCTGGTTGGTGCCGGCCGGGGTCTTGGCCGGCTCGCCCGCGAAGGTCGGCCACGGCGTGAGCGCCCACTGGCCGAAGGACTTGGTGAAGTTGTTCACCATGCCGGCCATCTGCCAGGTGGAGATCTGCCGGGTCGCGGTGCCGCCGTTGTCGTAGTTGCGCTGGACGGCGGCGTAGTCGGCGAAGGAGAGCTTGGAGTTGAGGTCGTTGTCGATGACGTCCTGGATCACCTTCGCGGCCTTGAGGGTGCCCGCGTCCTGGAAGTTCACCTTCCAGGAGTCGCCGTCGACGGCGTACCAGTGCGCCCCGGCCTGCATGGCGAGCACCTCCAGGGTGCTGGGGTCCTCGCCGGCGTAGTTGGTGATCTTGATGTTGTGCTTCTTCAGCTCCTTGCCCGCGGCGATGAAGTCGTCCCAGGTCGTGGGCGCCTTCAGGCCGTACTTGGCGAAGACGTCCGTGCGGTAGATCGTGAACGCGGGCGCCGAGCTGGTCGGCACGCCGTAGACCTTGCCCTGCACCTGCCCGGCGGCCCAGGAACCGGCGTTGAACTTGTCCTTGCTCGGCTCGACGTACTGCGTGAGGTCGGCGAGCGCGTCCTGCGAGACCCAGCTCGTCACGTACTCGGCGGTGTTCTGCACCAGGCAGGGCGCGTTCTTCGCCTTGACCGCGTTGGTCAGCTGCTTCTGCATGGTGAGCTGGTCGGTGACCTTGGTGTACTTGAGCTGGACGTCCTTGTGGGAGGCGTTGAACGCCTTGACGACCGCTTCCTGGCCGTTGGCCCAGCCCCAGAAGTCGAGGGTGACCGGACCGGACGACTTCGAGGACGAGTCATCGTCCCCGGACCCGCCGCAAGCGGTGAGCAGACCTGTCAGTGCGAATCCCGCAACGGCGGCGCGGGCGAACCTTCTCCGGGGGCTGGTGGAGTTCATCTGACCGTGATCCTTCGGAAAGTAGGCCTCGGAATCGAGGAACGGCGGCTCGGTACTGGCCAGGAACGGCGGCCGGAGGGCGTCGGCTCGCGGTTGCGGGGGGTTCGGCCAAAGCGGAAGCTGTAGTAACCGGTTGCTGGGACCGTAGGACGGACGCTCCGCGCAGAGCAAGAGGTAGGCGGAAACTTGTTACGGCCGTGGGTCGGTGGGATCAGGTCTCCGTGAGCGCTGCGGATGCCGTATGGCGGAGTGATCTCCGCAGGTCAGAAACGCTGAGCAGAGGTCTTCAGGACCCCTGGAAGACATCGCTCAAGCGCTCGGCGAGGTCGGCAAAAACCTTCGGTAAACGGTTTCGTAACGTGGTCACATCTCACTCGCTCACCGTCGAGACGGAGGCCGTACCGAGTCGCGTACGACGACATGAGTGCCCAGCACGAGGTGCTCCCCGTCGCCGCCCCTGCGGCCGCCCGAGCCGCCCTCGCGCCGGTCGGCGACCGCCCGCAGCGCGACGCGGCCCATCTCCTCGTACGGGACGTGCACGGTGGTCAGCTGAGGGGTGAGCTGGGAGGCCAGCGGGATGTCGTCGTAGCCGACGATCGACACGTCCTCCGGGACGCGCAGGCCCGCCGAGCGCAGCGCCTGCATGGCTCCGGCCGCGACGATGTCGGTCCCGGCGAGCACGGCGGTGAAGTCGGGCGTCTCCCGCAGGGCCCTCTCGACGGCCGAGTACCCGTGCTCGTCGTCGTACGGACCGTGCCGCACCAGGCCCGGGTCGAACGGCGCCCCGTACGCCTCGAAGGCCCGCCGGGCGCCCTTCAGCCTGCTCTGCGCCGTGGTGAGAGGGGCGGGGCCGGGCAGGATCAGGACCCGTCGGTGGCCCGCGGACAGCAGATGGCTGGCCATGGCATAGGCGCCGGACTCGTTGTCGTAGTCGACGGTCGTGGCCGGTACGTCGCCCTCCAGCGGCGGCCTGCCGACCAGGACCAGGTGTGAGCCGGCCGCGTCCAGGGAGCGGGCGAACCGGGCCATGCGCAGCTGGTACTCCTCGTAGTCGTAGGCGCCGCCGAGCAGGACCACCGCGGCGACACCCTGCTGGCGCATCATGTTCACCAGGGCGAGCTCGCGTTCCGGGTCGTCGCCTGTGGTGCCCACCAGGGAGAGCCATCCGCGCATCGTGGCGGCGCCCTCGACGCCCTTGGCCACGTGGGCGAAGGCGGCGCCGGTGATGTTGTTGAGCAGGATCGCGACCGTCGGGGTGCCGCCGCCGGCGAGGGAGCGGGCGTGGGCGTTGGTGACGTAGTCCAGGTCCCGGACCACCTTCATCACCCGGCGGCGCAGCTCTTCCGAGACCGGGTAGTTGCCGGACAGCACGCGCGACACGCTCGCCACGGACACGCCCGCGCGCTCCGCCACGTCACGGATGGTCGACCGTCCGGCGTCCGAGCTGGTCCTGCGCTGACTCACCGTGCTGGCTCCTTCGCCGTCGTGGTCCGCCCGCCGGGGAGGCCCGGGCCGCCCGGCCCCTCGTCGGTGCGGAAACGGTATCCCATCGTTCCCCCAGGTGGGGGAGCCTGTGGACAGTGCCCGGCGACCGCCGCTGAACAGGCCTTTTCCCCTCGCGTAGGCCACCGGTGGGACGACGGGGCGTGCCGGTCGCGGCGCGGGCCGGGCCGCCCGGGCGGCGCCGACATCACGCGACCCGGGCCAGGTCCGCGTGCCGTACCTCGTGGGCCAGGGGCAGGCCCTGCGCCAGGCGCTCCAGTTCCTCGACGACGATGCGGCCGAGCCGCTCCAGCTCGTTGCCGAGGGAGCCCGCGATGTGCGGGGTGAGGAAGACGTTGGGCAGCCGGTACAGGGGGGAGTCGGCGGGCAGCGGTTCGGGCTCGGTGACGTCCAGGACCGCGTTCAGCCGACCGGAGAGCAGCTCGTCGGTGAGGGCGGCGTGGTCCACCAGGGCGCCCCGGGAGGTGTTGATCAGCAGGCCGCCGTCCCGGACCAGCGCGAGCCTGGCGCGGTCGAGCATGTGGTGGGTCTCGGGGATGTCGGGCGCGTGCAGGCTGACGATGTCGCTGTGGCGCAGCAGATCCTCCAGGGAGAGGAGCTGGGCGCCGAGCTCGGCGGCCTCGGCCGCGTCGACGTACGGATCGTGCAGGAAGGCCTCGAAGTCGTACGGGCGCAACAGTTCCAGGAGACGGCGGCCCACCCGTGAGGCGCCGATGACGCCGACGCGGCGGCCGAGGTTGCCGGTGGTCGCGGTCTCGGCGGGGGTGGGGTAGGCGTGGGTGCGGCGGAAGCGCTCGCGGTGGGCGAAGGCGTCCTTTCCGGCGAGCAGGATCATGGCCAGGGTGTATTCGGCGACGGGTACGGCGTTGCCGGTGACCGCGCTGGAGACGGCGACGCCGTGCTTCCACAGGGCGTCGCCGACGAGGGTGCGGACCGAGCCCGCCGCGTGCAGGACCGTGCGCAGCCCGGGCGCCGCGGTGAGCGCGTCCGCGTCGAGGTGGGGGCAGCCCCAGCCGGTGATCAGGACCTCGGCGCCGGCCAGTGCGGGCGCGGCGGCCGGATCGGCGAAGTCCCGGACGACGATCGTGGGGTCGAGGTCGGCCGTTTGCCGCAGGCGGGCCAGGAGCGGCGCGGGGAACAACAGGGGGAGATGCACCGGATCCATGGCGAACACGGCCCTGGGCAGCTGGGCGCTGGGCATGACTCTCCTGAGTGCGTAGGAAACATTTTCTGAAAGCGTCTTCTACCGTAGGTCTGCTCCGGAGCCGGGGTCAATCGGTGGGACGGATCGCCGAAACGGAAATCCTTGCGGGCCGCTTTTTGGGCAAAGGGGCACTTCAGAGGGGGAGTTCGTAGGGGCGGCCGGGGCGTGCGGGCGGGCCTCGCGGGAGCGTGAAACATGTTTCCGGTGTGAAGGCGCGGAGTGAGGCGCGAAGGCGGAGCCGTCGGCACAACCGGTTGCCGAAGGTGCAGGGAGGCGGTGTTCGCGGGTGCGAGTCGGCAAAATCTTCGAAGGGCCGGCCCCGGTGCGGACCCGGGTGCCGACTCGCTGATCATCGCAGGTCAGACGAGTTTTCCTGGAGGGCGGAGACCGCTCTGCGGTGACTGCGCGGCGGCTGGCGGCCCGTGCGCGGAGTTTTCGAAAGTCTGCGCAGGCTCTTGACGCGCCATCGAGACCGGCACAAGCTCTGGCCACCCGCTCGTAGCAACCGGTTGCTACCTGTTACTACGGCGAGTCCCTCGCGATCCCGCGTTCGCGACCTCCTCGGATCGCCCGAGCTCGTATCCCCGAACCAGAAGGCGAGGCCTCCATGCGCTCCCATGCCGGCGCCCCTCCCAGCCGCCGCCGCTTTCTCGCTCTGTCGGCCGGCGGCGCCGTGGCCGGCGCGGCGGCGCTGAGCGGCTGCGCGATGCGCGTGTCGAGCGGGGTCAGCGGATCCGGCGAGACCGTCACCGTGATGGTCAACTCCGGCGACATCCTCCCGGAGCAGGTCCAGCAGGCGAAGAAAGACCTCGGCATCAAGATCAGCTTGGTGAAGTACGACATCACCAAGCTGATCGCGATGCTCACCAGCGGCGAGCCGCCCGACCTGGTGCGCGGCGTCGGGGCCGTGGACCTGCCGTTCTTCGCGGCACGGGACGTGGCCGAGGAGCTGGACCCCTACTTCGCCCGAAGCGACGTCCTGGGGCTCGACGACCTGGATCCCGTCAACGACCTGTGGCGGTACGACGGCCGTACCCAGGGCAAGGGCCCGCGCTACGGCATGGCCAAGGACTTCTCCCAGGACTCCATGTTCTGGTACGACACCGCGGCGTTCGACAAGGGGGGCGTCGACTACCCGTCGGAGACCGAGCCGGTCACGTACGAGGAGTGGCTGGACACCGCCAAGCGCCTCGTCCAGCGCAAGAAGGGCCAGACCACGGTCTTCGGCGGCAGTTTCAACGGCCTGACCCGGGCCACGCTCCTGGCGACCATGACCGCGTCCGCCGGCGGCAGCCTCTTCAACGACGACTTCTCCCAGGTCGACTTCACCACCCCCGAGGCCCGCAAGGCCCTGGCCTGGTACATGGACTACGCCAGGACCAAGGTCGGGCCGAGCCTCATCCAGCCCGACCCCAACGGCTGGGACGGGCCCACCTACCAGGCCGGGCGGTTGGCCATGTCGAACTCCGGTTACTGGCTGGGCGGCATGATCGGGACCGACAAGAAGCTGGCGGACGTGTCCCGCCTGGCGCCTGCCCCCGTCTTCGCGGGCGGCCCGCGGATCAGTGCCTGTCAGGGCGGCACCGGCCTGTGGATGCCGCGCGGAGCGAAGAACAAGGACGCCGCATGGCGGGTCTTCGAGTGGTTCTTCGGCGAGGAACCGGCCAAGGCGCGCGCCTCCGGCGGCTGGGGCATCCCCACCCTGAAGTCGCTGCGTTCGCTGATGCCGGCCAAGGAGGCCTACCAGAAACGGGTGCTGAAGGCGCAGGAGAACGAGCTGAAGCACTTCTCGGTGGTCTCCTTCACCCCCTACTCCAGAGCGGACGCGGTCGACGCCCTCTTCAACCAGATCGCCCCCGCCGCGATGAACGGCCAGATCTCCGTCGACGCTCTCGCCGGGCGCCTGAACGCGGCTGTCAACGAGCAGCTGAAGCGCGGTAAGGAGCAGGTGGGATGACAGTCGACCAGATCTCCTCCGTCGCGGAGCGGCCGGGCGCCGCCGCGAGCGCCCGACGCGCACCGGCCGCAGGCGGGCCGCGGACTTCCATGATCGCGCGCAGGCGCCGGGCGTTCTACATGTTCGCCTCGCCCTGGATCATCGGGTTCCTGCTGCTGACCATCACGCCGATGGCGTACGCGCTGTGGCTGAGCTTCACCACGTTCGACGGCATCTCTCCCCACTGGAAGTACGTCGGACTCGGCAACTACCGCGAACTGCTGAACGATCCGGTCACCTGGGACGCGCTGGGCCGCGCGGGCCTGTTCGCGGTGACCTCGGTGCCGCTGTCGATCATCGCGGGGCTCGGTCTCGCCGTCCTCGTCAACCGGCCGATCAAGGCGCGCGGCGTGTTCCGCACCCTGCTCTATCTGCCCGCCGTGGTGCCGCCGGTGGGCGCGGGCCTCGCCTTCAAGCTTCTCTTCGATCAGAACTCCGGAGCCTCCAACGGCGTCCTGACCTTCTTCGGCATCGACGCCGTGGGCTGGCTCGCCGACCCCTACGCCCGCTACGTCCTGCTCATGACGGTGCTCTGGGGCGCCGGAAACGTCATGATCATCTCGCTGGCGGGGCTTCAGGACGTACCTCGGGAACTCCACGAGGCGGCCCGCATCGACGGGGCCGGCGCCTGGCGCACCTTCCGCAGTATCACCGTGCCGTTGCTGTCGCCCGTCCTGCTCTTCCAGACGGTCACCGGGATGATCGCCTCGGTGCAGACCATCATGCCGCTGCTGCTGGCTCCGCTCGGCGACACCAGCGGCATCACCACGGTTCCGCAGTCCAACTACCTCTACATGATGCACGTGTTCGCGCAGTACTTCGCGCTCGGCCGCTACGGCTACGCCTCCGCACTGCTGTGGGTGCTCTTCGTCCTGATCCTCGCCGTGACCGGACTCATCTTCAGGTTCACGTCCGGCGCGGTGTTCTACAACGTCGACCCGGAGGCGAAGAAGTGACCGCCACCACCCTGCCGCCCAAGTCATCGGTGACCGACGTGCGCGTGCGGGTGCGCGCCAAGCGCCTCGTCCTCTACACGGTCCTCGTCTCCGTCACCGGGCTGTTCCTCGGCCCCTTCGGCTGGCTGATCCTCTCCGGCCTGAAGACCCAGGGCGAACTGGCCGCCTCGCCCGTGCACTGGCTGCCCGACGCCTTTCAGTGGCACAACTTCGCCGACGCCTTCAACCAGATCGACTTCCTCGGCTACGCCCGCAACTCCCTGGTCATCGCCCTCATCTACGCCACGCTCGTCACCCTCAGCTCGGCCTGGGTCGGCTTCGGCTTCGCCCGCCTCGACGCACCCGGCAAGAAGGTGCTCTTCGGCGTCCTGCTCGGCTCGATGATGCTGCCCCAGATGGTCACGCTGCTGCCGACCTATCTGATCTTCGCCAAGCTCGGCATGGTCGACACCTACTGGCCGTGGGTGCTGTGGGGCTTGTCCTCGGCGCCCTATCTGGTCTTCCTCTTCCGGCAGTTCTTCGCGGGCCTGCCGCGCGAGCTGGAGGAGGCCGCGATCGTCGACGGCTGCGGATACACGTCGATCTTCTGGCGGATCTTCCTGCCGCAGTCCTGGCCCGTGCTTTCCGCGAGCTTCATCATCGCCTTCACCTGGACCTGGGGCGACTACATCGCCCCGCAGCTCCTGCTGTCCACCGACCGCACCACGCTCGCCGTCGCCGTGATGACCACCTACGTCAGTGAGGCCGGCACGCCCGTGCCCGAGCTTCAGGCCGCGGCGTCCGTGATGTATGTCGTCCCGATCCTGCTGATCTTCCTCATCGCCCAGCGCGGCTTCGTCGCCGGGATGTCGACCTCCGGTCTCAAGTAACCCCCTTACCGACCTGTTTGCCGCAAGGAGTCACACATGATCACGCCCTTGTCCCGCCGTACCGCCCTGCAGGCGGTCGGCGCCACCGTCCTCGCCGCCGGCCTCACCGACCTCACGGCCACGGCGGCCCGGGCCGAAGGGGCGGACGACAACTCCGCCCCCAGGCTGGTCACGTACCCCCGTCCGGCCACCATGCCGACCAACACCAGCTTCAGGGTGCGCGTGCGCACCGCCCCCGACGGCGACTGGCAGACGCTCGACGTCTACCGGCCGCAGCTGGAGGAGATCAACGCGACCACCGGCTCCGGCAAGGTCTACAACACGTCGATGGTGTACTTCGACTTCCAGGGCTCCGTCGAAGTCGAGGTGACGTACCTCAAGGGCGGCACCACCAAGGCCCGGGTGAGACCGGACTCGCTGGGCATCAAGCCCGAACTCGGCGGCGACACCCTGGTGTTCACCCTTGACGAGCCGAAGGACGTCGTCGTCCAGATCAACGACGAGATCTTCGACTGTCTGCACGTCATCACCAACCACATCTGCCCCAACCCGCCCTCGGCGGACGACCCGGACGTCATCTACTTCGGCCCCGGTGTGCACACCGTCACCGGCAACGTCCTCACCGTGCCCAGCGGCAAGACCGTGTACCTCGCGGGCGGCGCCGTCCTGCAGGCGCAGGTGTTCTTCAAGAACGTGGAGAAGGCCGCCCTCACCGGCCGCGGCATGCTCAACGCCGGCCCCGGCGGGATCCTCTGCGAGGGCAGCAAGAACATCCGCGTCGAGGACGTCATCATCATGAACCCGAACGGCTACGCGGGCACGTTCGGCATGAGCGAGAACGTCCATGTCAAGAAGGCGCGTTCGTTCAGCTCGAAGGGCAATGGAGACGGTTTCGACGTCTTCTCCTCGACCGGGATCGTCTTCGACGGCTGCTTCATGCGCAACTCCGACGACTGCTTCGCCATCTACTGCCACCGCTGGGACTACTACGGCGACACCCGCGACATCACCATCCAGAACTGCACCCTGTGGGCCGATGTCGCGCACCCGATCAACGTCGGCACGCACGGCAACTCCGACAACCCCGAGACGCTCGAGAACCTGGTCATCAAGAACATCGACGTCCTCGACCACCGCGAGCCCCAGATGAACTACCAGGGCTGCATCGCCCTCAACCCCGGCGACTCCAACCTCATCAAGAACGTCCGCATCGAGGACGTGCGCATCGAGGACTTCCGCTGGGGCCAGGTCATCTACATGAAGGTGATGTACAACCCGAAGTACAACACCTCGGTCGGCCGCGGCATCCAGGACGTCTACGTCAAGAACCTCAGCTACACGGGCACCCACGCCGAGCCGTCGCTGTTCCTCGGCTATGACGCCGAACACGCCATCGACAACGTCACCTTCGAGAACCTGGTGATCAACGGGGTCGTCGTCGCCGACTCGATGAAGAAGCCGAAGTGGTACTACACCACCGACGCCATCCAGTGGTTCTACAACGAGCACGTGACGAACCTGACGTTCCTCACGACCGCCGAGGCCGAGGCGGCCGCCGCGTCATGATCACCCCCGCGACCAGCCGCCGGGGCTTCCTCGGCGGCGCGGCGGCCCTGCTGCTGGCATCGGGCGCGAGCGGACTGCTCGTGCCCACCACCGCCAGGGCCGCCGCCCGAAGCGACACCGGCGCCAGAGCCTTCGCCCACCCAGGCCTGCTGCACACCGCCGACGACCTGGCCCGGATGAAGGCGGCCGTCGCCGCCAAGCAGTCCCCCGTCTACGACGGCTACCTGGCGTTCGCGGCGCACGCCCGCTCCTCGGCCTCGTACGCCGTCCAGAACACGGGCCAGATCACCTCCTGGGGCCGCGGCCCCACCAACTTCCAGAACCAGGCCGTCGCCGACTCGGCCGCCGCCTACCAGAACGCCCTCATGTGGGCGGTCACCGGCAACCGGGCGAACGCCGACAAGGCCCGCGACATCCTCAACGCCTGGTCGGCGTCTTTGACGGCGATCACCGGCGCGGACGGGCCGCTCGGCGCCGGGCTCCAGGCCTTCAAGTTCGTCAACGCGGCCGAACTCCTCCGGCACAGCGACTACGACGGCTGGGCGCAGCCGGACATCGCCCGCTGCGAGCGGTCCTTCCTCGACGTCTGGTATCCGGCCGTGTCCGGCTACATGCTCTACGCCAACGGCAACTGGGACCTGACTGCCCTTCAGACCATCCTGGCCATCGGCGTGTTCTGCGAGGAGCCCGTGCTCTTCGAGGACGCCCTGCGCTTCGCCGCGGCCGGCGCGGGCAACGGAAGCATCCCGCACCGCATCGTCACCGACGCAGGTCAAGGCCAGGAGGCCGGCCGCGACCAGGGCCACGAACAGCTCGCCGTCGGCCTGACCGGCGACATCGCCCAGGTCGCCTGGAACCAGGGCGTCGACCTCTGGGGCCACGAAGACAACCGCATCCTCGCCAATTTCGAGTACGCCGCCCGTTACAACCTCGGCGGCGACGTCCCCTTCACCCCCGACCTCGACCGCACCGGCAAGTACATCAAGAAGGCCGTCTCCGCGACCGGCCGCGGCAATCTCCCGCCGATCTACGAGATGGCGTACGCCCACTACGCCGGCGTCCGAGGTCTCGACACCCCGTACACGAAGGCCGCCGTCTTCCGTGGCGCCGGCGGCGCCCGCACCGTCGAGGGCAGCAACGACGACCTGCCCAGCTGGGGCACCTTCGCCTACGCCGGCGCGACGGCCACCTCGTCGACGACGGCGCCGACGGCTCCGGCGGGCGTCACCGCGGTCGGCCACGGCAGGTCCGTCACCGTGAGCTGGCTGCCGTCCGCGTGGGCGAGGACGTACAGCGTCCACCGGGCGACCAAGCCCGAGGGCCCGTACGAGGAGATCGCCACGGGCCTCGACAAGCCGACGTACAGCGACACCGACGCGCGACCGGACCGGACGTACCACTACACGGTCATTGCCTTCAACTCTCAGGGCGGCAGCGACAGTTCACGCATCGCCTCTGCCGCAGCCGGCCTCCCCGCCCCCTGGTCCACCCAGGATCTCGGCGACGTGAGGATCCCCGGTTCCGCCGCCTTCGACGGCGAACGCTTCGTCCTGGAGGCGAGCGGCACCGCCGACGCCTATCGCCTCGTGCATCTGCCGCTGCCTGGCGACGGCACGGTCACCGCACGGATCGTGTGGCCGCTGAGCTCGCAGTACTCCAAGATCGGCGTAACCCTGCGCGACTCGCTCGACGCGGACGCGGCGCACGCAGCCATGCTGATCCAGGGGCTGCCGCTGCACACCTGGAGCGGTGTGTGGAGCGTACGGCCGTCGGCCGGGGCGGAGGTCTCCGCCACCGGCAGCACACCCGTGCCGCCCGCCCAGCAGGACGCCATCACCACCAACGCGTCCTTCCCGATCTCTGACCTCGGCGCCCTCCCGGAGTCCGCGACACCGCTTCAGGCCCCGTACGTCGAGGGCGCGGGCGACGGCTACCGGCTGCGGGCGCCGTACTGGGTGCGGGTGACGCGCAAGGCACGCCGGTGCACCGGCGCGATCTCCCCGGACGGCATCCGCTGGACCGAAGTCGGCTCCACCGAGGTCGAGTTGGGGCACACCGCGTACGCGGGTCTCGTCCTCACCTCCTGCCTCGGCGTCGCCGAGGACTACGCCGAAACCGGCACCGGAGCCTTCGATAACGTCACCGTCACGTCGGCCTCGGGCGAGGTGTGGACGGTATCGCACCCGGCCGGCGCCGCCACCGGCCTCACGGCGACCACCGGCGCGGACGCCGTCGAACTGGCCTGGACCGACCCGGACCTCTCCGCCCGCTTCAAGGTGCTGCGGGCCACGGACGCCGACGGCCCGTACCACACCGTCGCCACCGGCATCGGCCCCGTCGGCTTCGGCGCCCGCATCCGGTACGCCGACGCCACCGGCACGCCCCGCACGACGTACCACTACGTCGTCGCGAAGACGAACGCCGGTGGCCGCGGCCCGCTCTCGGAGTCCGCGGCGGCCTCCATGCCGATGCCTGGCACACCCCAACTCACCTCCGCGACCACGGTGTTCGCGAACAGGGGCGTTCCCTTCCGTCACCTCCTGCGCGCCTCGCACGAGCCCATACGCTTCACCGCGGACGGGCTCCCCGACGGCCTGCGCGTCGACAAACGCACCGGTCTGATCTGCGGAACCCCCAACGAGAGCGGCGAGTTCACGATCACCACCACCGCGGGCAACGCGGCGGGCGACGGCACCGGCGCCCTCGCCCTCACCGTCGGCACACCCCCGCCCACCCCATGGACCTACGGCGATCTCGGCGACGTGATCCTCGACGACCGGGCCTACGGGACGCTCGGCGTGGTCGCGATCCGTACGCCGGGCAGCAGCTCGTACGACGGCAAGACCTTCACCGTCCGCGGCGCGGGCGTCGACCTGACCGTCAACAACCAGGGAATGACAGGGCAGTTCGTACGACAGCCCGTCACCGGCGACTGCACGGTCACCGCCCGGCTGGTCTCCCGCAGCGGAGCTGCCGCCGACCGGGTGGGCCTGCTGATGGCCAAGTCGCTGTCACCGTTCGACCAGGCCGCCGGAGTGATCGTCACCGGCGGGACCTCCGCGCAGTTGATGCTGCGCAGAACCGTGGCCGGCGGCTCCGCCTTTTCCGGCACCGCACCTGTCCAACTGCCCCTGCTGCTACGGCTGAAGCGCGCCGGGACCGCCTTCGCCGCAGCAGTGTCCACCGATGACGGCGCCACCTGGGCCGCCCTCGCCTCCGGCGAGATCCCCGGCTTCGGCGACGCCCCCTTCCACGTGGGCCTGGTGGTCTGCTCCCGCAGCCCGCTGGCCCTCGGCACCGCCCAGTTCGACGAGGTGAGCATCACCCCCGACTGATCCCCCCACGGATTGGAGTCGCACAAGATGAGCCGCATCTCCCCCCACCAGAGCCCCGAACAGGGCGAGTTGAGCCGCCGGGGTCTCCTGAAGACCGCCGGCGGTCTCACCGCCGCACTCGCCCTCGGGGGCTCCGCGGCCGCGCTGGCGGGCCCCACCGCCAGCGCAGCCCCGGCCGCCTTCACCCACCCCGGCATGCTGCACAACGCCGGCGACATCAACCGCGCCAAGGTCAGGGTCGCTGCGAAGACCGACCCCTGGCTGTCCGGCTGGAACAAGCTGACCGCCAACTCCCACGCGCAGTCCACCTGGACGCCCAACCCGCAGGCCACCATCATCCGCGGCGGCACGGGCGAGAACTACGGCATCCTCTACAACGACATCGCCGCCGCCTACCAGAACGCCCTGCGCTGGGCGGTGGGCGGTACGGCCGCCAACGGCGACACCGCCGTCAAGATCCTCAACGCCTGGTCGTCCAAGCTGACCACCCTCACCGGCAACGCCGACCGGTTCCTCGCGGCCGGCATCTACGGCTGGGAGTTCTGCCAGGCCGCCGAGCTCATGCGCGGCTACGCGGGGTTCGACCTGGCGAAGTTCCAGCAGATGATGGTCAGCGTCTTCTACCCGCTCAACAACCAGTTCCTCACCCAGCACAACGGCGCCTGCATCACCAACTACTGGGCCAACTGGGACCTGTGCAACATGGCCTCGGTCATGGCCATCGGGATCCTCACCGACAACGCGGCCAAGTACGACCAGGCCGTGAACTACTTCAAGACCGGCGCCGGCAACGGCTCCATCGCGCACGCGGTCCCGTACCTGTACACCGACTCCGACGGCTACGCCCTCGGCCAGTGGCAGGAGTCCGGCCGCGACCAGGGCCACACCATGATGGGCATGGGGCAGATGGGCGCCCTCTGCGAGATGGCCTGGAACCAGGGCGACGACCTCTACTCGTACGACAGCCGCCGCTTCATGAAGGCCGCCCAGTACGTCGCCAAGTACAACCTGGGCCAGGACGTCCCCTACACCACCTACACCTGGGGCACCGGCACCAACTGCAGCCAGCAGTCGCAGACGGTGATCAGCTCCGGTTCCCGCGGCCAGGTCCGCCCGGTCTGGGCCATGCTGCACTACCACTACAACCGGCGCCTCTACCTCGACGACAAGTGGATCTCCCAGATGTGCTTCTCGGTCGCCCCCGAGGGCGGCGGCGGGGACTACGGATCCACCAGCGGCGGCTACGACCAGCTCGGTTTCGGCACCCTGATGTACGCCAAATAGCCCTGCTACAGGCTCGTGCACCGGAATACCGCACGCCGTTGTGGTGCTCTGGTACTACCGGTGCGCGAGCACGCGAAGGGCTGGTGGGCGCATGACAGCAGACCAGGCGAACCCCGTGGTCAGGACGCCGTACGGGTTCGTACGCGGCAGATACGAGGACGGCGTCGCGGTCTTCAGGGGCATCCCGTACGCCGCCCCGCCGTTCGGTCCCCGGCGCTTTCGGTCCCCCGCGCCGCCGGAGCCCTGGGAGGGCGTGCGCGACGCGGGCGCCTTCGGGCCCACGGCGCCGAAACCGCCGTACTCCGAGGCCTTCGCGCAGTACCTGTCCGACCCGGACCTGCCCGGCGACGACTGTCTCAACCTCAATGTGTGGACGCCGGAGCCGGGACCGGGCGCCCGGCTCCCGGTCATGGTGTGGCTGCACGGCGGCGCCCTGACCCGCGGCTCGTCGGCCGTGCCCGTGTACGACGGGCACGCCTTCGCCCGCGACGGCGTCGTCCTCGTCTCGGTCAACTACCGGCTCGGGGTCGAGGGCTACGGACTGTTCCCGGACGCCCCCGCCAACCCCGGACTGCGCGACCAGCTCGCCGCGCTGGCATGGGTCCATCGCTCCATCAGGGCCTTCGGCGGCGACCCCGACAGGGTCACCCTGGCCGGACAGTCCGCCGGCGCGATCAGCGCCGGGGCCCTGATCGCGGCCCCGCAGGCGCAGGGCCTGTTCCGCCGGGCCGTCCTGCAGAGCGGACCGCCGGAGGCCTTCGAACGGGACAAGGTCCGGCGCATGGTGCGCCGTATGGCCGCCCGGCTGAAGGTCCCCGCCACCGCCGAGGCCTTCGCCGCCGTCGACCGGGACCTGCTGCTGCGCACCCAGGCCGAGGTCGGCAGGCTCAGCAGCCCCGTCCTGGGCGGGCCCGCCTTCGGCATCGTCGTCGACGGCGACCTCGTCCCCCGCGACCCTCTTCAGGCCCTCGTCGACGGGGACGCGGCCCCCGGCGTCGACCTGCTCCTCGGCTGGACCCGCGACGAGTACCGACTGTGGCTGGTCCCAGGCGGTCTGCTGGAGCGCGTCGACCGACTGGGTCCCGTCGCCCTCGCCGGCGCCATGGCCCGCTGTCGCTGCGGCCACGAGGTGCCGCGCGGCTACCGGGCCCTGCACCCCGGGGCCGGGACTGCCGAGATCGTGGGCCAGATGGTCACCGACAGCCTGCTGCGCCTGCCCCTGCAACGGCTCGCCGACGCCCGCCCCGGGGCGTCGTACGTGTACGAGTTCGCCTGGCCGTCGCTCAGGCCCGGCCTCGGCGCCTGCCACGCCCTCGAACTCGGGTTCGTCTTCGACACCGGAGAGACGCCCGAGTCCGCGAAGCTCGCGGGGGACGGCGCGCCGCAGGAGCTCGCCGACGCCATGCACGGGGCATGGACACGGTTCGCGGCGACGGGCGACCCCGGCTGGGAGGCCTGGGACGCGGCGCACCCGGTGCGGATCTTCGGCGAGGTCGGCAGTGGACCGTACACGGGCGACGGCACCCCGCACGCGGGCGACGGCACCCTGCACGCGGGCGACGACATGGCGTATACCGCATACGGTCCGCGCGACCGTGAGCTGGCGCTGTGGACGGCGGAGCCTGCCCCCGTGCCCGGAGAGTCCGCCGACGGGACGGCGACGCCGGACCCGCTGCTCAGCAGGCCCGTGCGCGGCACGGAGCTGAGGTCTGCGATGCGCCGGCTGCGCCGCGCCGGGTGAGTGCGTGGACGCCCGACCGGGCAGGGCACGCCGACCGTGTCACCTCGAAGCCGAGGAGCCCTTCCCCACGCCCGCGACCGAGTCCCGCACCACCACGTGCGTGCCCAGGAGCAGGTGTTCGCCCGGTCCGTCGGCGGAGCGGCCGAGCGCCGTGCGGACAGCGAGGCGCCCCAGCTCCTCGTAGGGGACATGGACCGTGGTCAGGGCGGGACGCAGGTCGCGGGCGAACGGAATGTCGTCGTAACCGGCCAGCGAAACGTCGCCCGGCACGTCCAGCCCCGCCTCGTGCAGGGCGGCCAGGGCGCCGACCGCGACCATGTCGGTGGCGGCCACCACGGCCGTGAAGCGCAGGCCCCGGTCCAGCGCCCGGCGCAGCAGGCGGTACCCGGAGTCACGAGTGAAGTCGCCGTGCAGGACCAGCGCCGGGTCCACGTCGACGCCGCGCGCCCTGTGCGCCTCTGTGTAACCGCTTTCGCGCCCCAGCGCCGTCGTGTGGTCCGGCTTGCCCCCGAGGAACAGCACGCGTCGGTGTCCCTGGGCGAGGACGTGCGCGACCAGGGCGAAGGCGCCGCCCTCGTTGTCGTACTCGACGACGGTGACGGGCGCCCCCGGCCCCAGCGGCGGCCGCCCGCACAGGACGAGCCGGGACCCTGCGGACGCCAGCGACTCGGCGATACGGCGGGTGCGCTCGCGGTACTCCGGAGTGTCGGCGGCCCCTCCGACCAGGATGACGGCGGCGGCCCGCTGGGCCCGCATGGTCTCCACGAAGTCCAGCTCGCGCCGTACGTCCCCCTCCGTGCTGCACACCAGGCACAGGTGTCCGAGCCGGTGCGCCTCGCGTTCCACGCCGTGTGCCATGTGCGCGAACGACGGCCCGGTGATGTCCTCCAGCACGAAGGCCAGCGTCGGCGTCCCGGCTCCCGCGACCGCCTTGGCGCGCGCGTCGGCGACGTAGTCCAGCTCTCCCACCGCCCGCAGCACCCGCCTGCGGGTCTCCGCGCTCACCGGGTACGCACCGCCGAGCACGCGCGAAACGGTTGCCGCGGACACGCCCGCACGGGCCGCCACGTCACGGATCGTGCTGCGCGCCGCGTTCGCGGTCTTCTTCGTCATCCCCGCCCTCCCCACGGAAACCGGCGGTAACCGCTTTCCCGAGCGGAGGCTAGCAGCGCAGGGCGGGCGGAAAGAGGCCTATGCGGAGGTCAGTGTGCGGGCGATCGAGGCGACGGCCTCCGGGCCGACCCGACAGCAGCCGCCGATCAGCCGCGCCCCCGACTCCCGCCAGCCCAGGACCTGTTCGGGGGTGAACGTGGAGCGGCCGCGCCAGGCGCGGGCCTCGGCGTCCCAGGCCTCGCCGCTGTTCGGGTAGACGACGACCGGCTTGCCCGTCACCCGCGCCGCGGTCGCCACGGCGGCGTCGACGTCCTCAGGGGCGCAGCAGTTCACCCCGACCGCGATCACCTCGTCCGCCTCGGCGGCCAGGGCGAACGCCTCCTCCAGCGGCTGCCCGGCGCGGGTACGGTCGCCGGCGATCGAGTACGACAGCCAGGCCGGCACGCCGAGACCGCGCACCGCGCGCAGCAGCGCCTCGGCCTCGTCGGCGTCGGGAACCGTTTCCAGCGCCAACACGTCGGGCCCCGCGGCGGCCAGCACCTCGAGCCGGGGACGATGGAAACGCTCCAGCTCCGCGACGCTCAGTCCGTAGCGGCCCCGGTACTCGGAGCCGTCGGCGAGCATCGCCCCGTACGGGCCGACCGACGCGGCCACCCACAGCGGGTGCGCCACCCCGTTGCGTCCAGCCTGCCGGGCCGCCTCCCGGGCCAGCTCCACGCTCTGCGCGAGCAGCCGGGCAGCCTCGTCGTGGTCGATGCCGCGCTTGGCGAAGCCCTCGAACGTGGCCTGGTAACTGGAGGTGATCGCCACGTTCGCGCCCGCCTCGAAGTACGCGAGGTGCGCCTGAGTGATCGCCTCGGGTCGCTCGGCGAGCAGCCGCGCCGACCACAGCTCGTCGCTCAGGTCGTGCCCGGCGGACTCCAGCTGATTGGACATACCGCCGTCGAGGACGACGGTTCCGGCGGCGAGCGCCGCGCTGAGGGACGTCTCCGCACGGGGAACAGGGGTGTCGCTGGTCATGTCACGACGCTAGTCGAAGGGACGGCGGACAGCTCGGTCCGTCCAATACATGAACAGCCGGCCCACCATGCGGGATACCGGGCTGTGCTGCGATCACCCTCCGTCGCTTCCGGCACTCCTTCCGCGCCATGCCTTCGGCGAGGTCAGGCGAGGACTCATCGCCGGTGCGCCGAGTGCCGGCCGCCCCGACGGCGCCCGCCGCCCCGTGTGCGCTTGGTCGCGGGGACCAGGAGCGCACCGAGCAGCCCGGCCGCCAGGACATACGGCCACCAGCCGAACGCCCCGCTCTCGGCCGCGCTCGCGCTGCGCGTCCCGGCCGTCACGGGGCCCGACGGCGCCCGTCCGTGCACGCTCGCCGACGGGCTCGCAGCCGTGGCGGCGAGGACGACGTCATTGCCGTCGCCGCCCTTGTAACTGATCCGGTAAACGGTGTCGCCAAGTTTCACGTCGGCCCCCTCCGGCAGCCCGTCGAAGGCGCCGGAGGTGGCGGTCTTACCGGTGTTGTCCAGGACGGTGATCGCCCGGAGGGGCGTGCGAGTCGCGGGGGAAACCTTGCCGGAAGCGGTTTTGGAACCGGTTGCGGCGGACGCCGCCCCCGCGGCGGACAGGTCGAGGCCGCCACCCAGCGAGACCTTGCCCGCCACCTTCAAGGGGGCCTTACCCAGCACCAGTTGGCCCTCGTCGCGCTGCGTGTAGGCGCCGGTCACCGTGAGCCCGCTCGTGACCACGCCCTCGTTCGCCACGGCGCCCCTCACGACGCCTGTGCCGCTGAGCGCGCTCGTCACCCGCAGAGCCGAGCCGCCCGTGTCCAGCCGCGCCCCCGCGGACGTCAGCCGGATCGCCCTGCTGTTGGCGAGGCCCGCCCCGTCCCTGAGCGCGAGGGCGCCCTGCTTGACCGTCGTCGTCCCGGTGTACGTCACGGAGGAGCCCGTGAGGGTCGTCGTCGCCGTGCCGGACTGCACGAGCGAGCCGCTGCCACCGAGCCGGGACAGGGAGATCGCGGTCTTCGCGTTGCACACGACGAGCGTGCCGTCGTTCACGATCCGCCGCCGGTCGGTGCCGGTGAGCAGGGAGCCGTCGCCCTGGGGTGATCCCAGCCGCAGGATCGCCCCCTTCTGCACGGTGGTCGAACCGTCGTAGTACTGGGCTGCCGCGAAGGTGACGTCGTTTCCCTTGGTTCCGGCGACGACGATGTCCCCGGCGCCGGGTGCGGCGAGCGTGTCGTGGTACCTGCCGCCGCCGATCGGCGCGCCCAGGGTGACCGGGCCGTCGTAGTCGAACGTCAGCAGCGACCGTCGTCCGCTCGCCTGGTGCAGATTGATGTAAACGGTGTCTTTCGTTCCCGGCATGAAGATCGTGTGCGTGGTGCCGTCGCCCCACTGCACGTTCGCGCCCTCGATGTTGGTGCCGCGCTTGTTCAACTGGTGTGCTATCGCCCGCCAGTTGATGCCTGGGTCGCTGAGCGAGGGGTGGGCATCGCCGCCTTGGTCGCTGTAGCTGTACTGCCCGGTGAGGACGACCTTGCTGCCCGGCCGGGTGTGGACGTTGACGTCGCTGCCGTACTCCCGCTGGTAGAAGTTCTGCCGCAGCGTGACCGTCTGGTACAGCGGGGTGTCGATGATCCAGGAGCCCTGGTTGAGGATCGCCCGGGCGTTGGGCAGCGAAACCGGATACTCGGGGCGGCCTACGGCCATCCCGGTGCCGTTGTCGATGACCCCGGAGAAGGGGTGCGTGCCCGCGAGGTCGAGGGTGCCCCACATGTTGCGGGGCTGGGTGACCAGGCCCGATCCGCTGATGGTCCCGAGGTTGAAGGTGCGGGTCAGCGACAGCCGGAGCGTGCCGTCGACGCGGACGTTGAGCTGGTTGAGCCGGTACCCGGGGGTGTCGTAGGGGAAGTGCCCGATCAGACCCGTACCTCCGCCAGTGCCGTACTGCAGGGTCGTCCCGCGCTCCACCGTGATCGCGGGCGGGTCGGGGTTGCTGACCGTCGTGTACGGGTGGTTTCCGCCCTGGGTGCGCACCACCTGCCGACGGCGTGCCTCGGGCAGCGTGAAGTCGCTGTCCTTGCTCAGGACGAGCGTGCCGGCGCCGCGCACCGTAAGCGTTCCCTGGCCGCGGAAGACGCCGTCGTACGTCGTCGTCCCGGAGGGCACGGTGACCACCGTGTCGCCGGTGAGCGTCACGTCCCGGTCGGCGAGGACGTCGGCGGTGACGTCCCGGGCGCCGGCGGCCACGGCCGGGGGAGCGGTGGCCAAGAGGGCCGCGACGGCCGCGAGGGCGCCGGCGATCGCGCTTGAGGTGTGGAGAGGGCTGCGCACGGACCGGAGACGCGGCAGAACGAGAGCGATAACAGAAACTTGCGCTCCTGGAAGGCGGCTCGTCCCCGCCGGGCCCGGAAAACCGATGTCCTGCCCGGAAACCTCCGGAAAGGGCTTTCCATCAAGTCTCGTCCGACCCGTTGACCTGCTCGTAACACACCCTTACCTTTTCGGCGTTCGTCATTCCACATGTCGTTCGCACTCCCGAACGCCCCTCGCGCCGAATCGCCCTGGCGGTGATTCGCCTTTCCCTGCCCTGCTCCACAGGAGCTTCGTTTCTTCCCCCCGCCTGAAGGCCGGGGCATCCACGAAGGAGACCTGATGAGACGTGCGTACGCGACCCTGTTCGCCCTCTGTCTGGCGCTGATCGGAGCCTTCGCCACCGTGGGAACGGCTCAGGCGGCGCCGCAGACGATCGCCAACGGCACGCAGTTCACCGACACCTCGGGCAGCCCCGTGCACGCCCACGGCGGCGGGGTCCTCAAGGTCGGCTCCTACTACTACTGGTTCGGCGAGAACCGCAACGCCGACAACACGTTTCGGTACGTGGACGCCTACCGCTCCACCGACCTGAAGAACTGGGAGTTCCGCAACCACGTCCTGACCCAGTCGAGCGCAGCCGAGCTGGCCACCGCCAACATCGAACGTCCGAAGGTCATGTACAACGCGTCCACCGGCAAGTTCGTCATGTGGATGCACAAGGAGAACGGCGCCGACTACAGCGAGGCCCGGGCCGCCGTGGCGGTGTCGGACACGGTCGACGGAAACTACACCTGGCAGGGCAGTTTCCGCCCCCTCGGCCAGTACATGTCCCGGGACATCACGGTCTTCGTGGACGGCGACGGCGCCGGATACATGGTCTCGGCCGCACGCGAGAACTACGACCTGCAGATCTACCGGCTCACCGCCGACTACACCGGTATCGCAAGCCTGGTCGCCGACCCCTGGCACGACGGCCACCGGGAGGCCCCGGCGCTGTTCAAGCGGGGCGGCGTCTACTTCATGCTCACCTCGGCCGCGACCGGCTGGAGCCCCAACCAGCAGCAGTACGCGACGGCGACCTCCCTCGCCGGGCCCTGGACGGCGATGACGAACGTCGGCGACTCGACGGCGTTCGGCTCACAGACCGCGTACGTCCTTCCCGTCCAGGGCAGTTCGGGCACCTCCTACCTGTACCTGGGCGATCGCTGGGGCAACTCCTTCGGCGGGACCGTCAACGACTCCCGTTACGTCTGGCTGCCGCTGTCCTTCCCCACCTCCACCTCGCTGTCGATGTCCTGGGCCCCCGAAGTCACCGTCGACACGGCTGCGGGAACGGTGACCGGCACGAGCGCCACGTACAACACGCTGATCGCCCGGCACAGCGGCAAGTGCGCGGACGTCACGAGCCAGTCCCTCTGGGCCGGGGCCCAGATCAAGCAGTACGACTGCAACGGCGGCAACAACCAGAAGTACTGGTTCAAGTCCGTCGGAAGCGGTTACTACCAGTTGGTCGTCAGGAACAGCTCCCTGTGCGTACAGGAGAACGCGAGCACGGTCAGCCAGGAGAACTGCAACGCGACGGCCACCAGCCAGCAGTGGTCGCTGACGACGTCGGGCAGCTACGTCACCCTCACGTCGCGGGCGAGCGGCGAGTGCCTGGACGTGAACGGCGCGTCCACCGCCAACTCCGCCGCCGTCATCACGTACACGTGCAACGGAGGCGCCAACCAGCAGTGGACGCGCGGAACCTGACCCTACGTCAGGAAAGCAGGTCGATCGCGTCGATCGATGTGCCCGCACTGAGGTAGGAGGTCGTCCCCGAACCGCTCACCACGTTGATCTTCAGTACGTTGTACTGGCTGGTGTCCGTGAGCCATGCGCTCGCCGGGACGCTGTAGGTGAACGTGTGGTTGTTGCCCCGGTAGGACCCGTTGGTCAGGGACCGGGTGCTCGGCTGGGTGGGCGGGGAGGGGATGGCCGAGGTCCAGGTGTCGTTCACGACGACCTGCGGCCGGCCGTTGGCGTAGGCCGTCGTGACGCCGATGCGCAGGGTGTGCGCGGCGGCGGCCTGGGCCGCGGTCAGTTTGAAGTAGACGAGCAGACCGCTGTTGACGTCCTTCCAGAGGTAGCAGGGAAACGCCGAGGTCTCGCTGCCGCTGCCGATCACCACGTTGCCGGTCCAGGCGGCGGCCCGTACGTCCGACGGATGCGCGTACGTCATGAGGTCGGCGTTCTTGAAGCCGCTCGGCGTCCCGGTCCAGTCGTTGATCCGCCAGATCGCGCTCGCGTTGCTCGGGTCGTTCGAGGACGGGATCGCGATCGAGTTGAGGGTGGTCGTCCCGCCCGCGGACACCGTCACCTGGGTGCTGTGCACAGCGAGCTCGGCCTTGTGGACGGTCAGCGTGTACGTCCCCGGCAGCACCCCTGTGATCGAGAAGTAGCCGTCGGAGGAGCGCGCCGAACCCCAGTACTGGGCCGCCGAGTTGGCGAGTCCGACCGTGTACGGGTACGCCGTGTTGCGCCCGGTGATGCCGACCCCGGTCACCCGGCCCCGGCCGCTCGCCCCGACGTATCCGGCGATGCCGAGCGAGTCGGCCCAGGACGTGGTCAGGGTGCCCGGGAACAGCGAGGAGGAGGGGGCGCCGCCGTCCGTGAAGGCGATGACGTACGGGCCCTGGAGGCCGAAGCGCTGCTCCTCCGTCTGGTTCTGGCCGTAGTAGAGGATCTCGTACAGGCCGCCGCCGTCGGCGCTCTGGTGCCGCAGGAGGGAGCGGTAGAAGGGCCCGCCGGAGGCCTTCTCGTGGTTGCTGCGCACGATCCACAGGCCTCTGCTGCCGGTGGTCCAGCCGATGTGGCTGTAGTCCATGACGCGCAGCTTGGAGTAGTGCTTGGAGCGGGTCTGGCCGTCGGACTTCGCGAAGACGTCGGAGGCCTCGATGGTGCTGGTCGTGTACGTGTAGGAGTCGGGCTCGTCGTTGAGGAACAGGCCGGCCTTGACGCGCACGATGTAACGGGTCGCCGAAACGGACGTGTCGGCCTTGTTGGTCCACAGGTAGACGTTGTTCTCGCCGCTGCGGGCCGCGTAGTAGTGCCTGAGCGTGCCGTGGGTGACCGAGATCAGGATCGTCGAGCCGGACTGTGCGATCGTCACGGTGGAGCTTCCGAGCCCCGACTCGATGTGCGAGTTCATGCCGCCGTAGCCCTGGTACTCGGTGCCCCGGTAGACCAGGGAGGTCAGGTCGCCGGTGGACTTGCTGACCTTGAAGACCAGGTTGGCGCCGGTGTCGACGACGTAGTTCGAGCCGTCGTCGGTGTAGCCGAAGGCCGCCGCGGCGGCGGGGAGGGCGAGCGGGCCGGCGAGGGCGGCCGAGCCGGCGGCGGCCGCGGCGCCGAGGACGAAGGCGCGGCGTCGGACCGGGCTGTGGCTCTCGGATCCGGACATGGGGGTGCCTCCTTCGGGAGGTGTGGGGGTGCGGGTGCCTGAGAGAGTGACAGTTGAATCGATTTCGCGAAAGGGCTTTCGCTTGCGCGAGGTTGGCAATCTTGTGAAATCGGTCCAAGGTCTAGAAAGCGCTTGCCAAAGGGGGGTACGGTCCTGCCGCCAACCCTGTTGCCGCGCCGGAGGAGCTGCAAGTGAGACGTTTCAACATCGCCGTGCTGGCGGCGCTCACCCTGACCACCGGCCTGACGGCCGCACCCGCCGCCCAGGCCCACGGCGGCCGCGCGCCCCTCGGCATCGACAACTGCACTGCCACCGCATGCCACTTCGACGTCCCGCCCGGCGTCTACGACGTGAAGGTCGTCCTCGGCGGCGACACCGACTCGAGCACCGCCGTCAGCGGAGAGTCCCGGCGCGCCCTGCTCCCGGAGACCGCGGCCCCCGCCGGTGAACGCGTTTCCCGCAGTTTCACGGTCGACGTCCGCACCCCCGAGGGCGAGCCCACCGGCCCCGCCGGAACCCCCGGCCTGGACCTGACGCTCGGCGGCTCGGCGCCGGCCCTGGCCGACATCAGGGTCACCCCCGCCCGGCATGCCCGGCAGATCTTCCTCGTCGGCGACTCCACGGTCTGCGACCAACCCGCCGACCCGTACACCGGCTGGGGCCAGCAGCTGCCGCAGTATCTGCGCAAGGGCGTCTCGGTCGCCAACTACGCCGATTCCGGCGAGAGTACGGTCACGTATCTGGGGAACCCGCAGCTCTGGGCCACGGTCCAGCCGCTGATCCGCCCCGGCGACCTCGTCCTGGTCCAGCTCGCCCACAACGACAAGACGACCGACGAGGCGACGTACCGGACGAACCTCGAGACACTGGTGGCGGGAGTGCGGGAGAAGGGCGGACGGCCGGTCCTCGTCACCCCCATCGTGCGCCGCTGGTTCAACGCCGACGGCACACTGAACAATGGAACGGCCCTGCTGGTCAACGGACTCGGCGTCGACCACCCGGCGGTGATCCGCTCGGTCGCGGCCGCGCAGGACGTTCCGCTGATCGACCTCACCGCCAAGACCAAGGCCCTCGTGGAGTCCCTCGGGGTCGAGGGCTCCAAGGCGCTCTACCTCTACAACGAGAAACGCGACAACACGCACACCTCCGTGCACGGCGCCACGGTCTACGCGGGCCTGGTCCGCGACGAACTCGTCGCCCGGCATCTGGTGCCGAGGGGCGCCGTGCGGGTGGGATGAACGCCTGGGGGCGCCCCGACCGGAACCGGGACGCCCCCAGGTTCTGGCATCCCCAGGTCCCGGCCCGGCCGCGAAGGAAAGAAACAGCACATGCACCTGCCCCCGCCCGACCCCGCCCGCAGCCCCCGAACGGGCTACACCCGCGCCCACTGGGAGGCGGCCGCCGACGCCCTGCTCGCCGCGGTGGAGCCGTACGCCACCGAAGATCGCGCCCTCTACCACTTTCCCGGCGACCGGGAGAGCTGGTCGGGCCGCCTCTCCGACGGCCTGGAGGGCTATGCCCGCACCCTGCTGCTGGCCGCCTTCCGCCGCGACGAGACCGCGCTGGAGCGTTACGCAACCGGTCTCGAAGCGGGTGTCCTCGGCGTCTGGCCCCGCATCACGGACCGGAGTCAGCCGCTCGTCGAGGCCGCGTCGATCGCCCTCGCGCTGCGACTGACCCGTCCGCTGCTCTGGGACCGCCTCGACGACGGCGTCCGGCAGCGCGCGGCCGCCTGGCTCGGCGACGCGCTGACCGCCGAACCCTGGCCCTGCAACTGGGAACTGTTCCCGGTCACGGTAGGCGGCTTCCTGGAGTCGATCGGCCATGAGCCGGAGGCCTCCCGCAGGGCCATCGACCGCGGCCTGGAACGCATCGAGCAGTGGTACGTCGGCGACGGCTGGTACACCGACGGCGCAGGGCGCGCCTTCGACTACTACAACGGCTGGGCGATGCACCTCTACCCGGTCCTGCACGCCTGGCTGGCCGACGACCCTGACCTGCTCGCTCTCTACGGCGGGCGGCTCAGGGCCCATCTCGCCGACTACGCCCGCCTGTTCGGCGGCGACGGAGCGCCGTTGCACCAGGGCCGCTCCCTCACCTACCGCTTCGCCACCACCGCCCCCCTGTGGCTGGGCGCCCTGACCGGTCATACCTCGCTGGCCCCCGGCGAGACCCGCCGCCTGGCCTCGGGCGCGTTGAAGTACTTCCTGGAGCGGGACGCGGTCGACGAGCGCGGCCTGCTGACCCTCGGCTGGCACGGCCCCGACGAGTCGGTCCTGCAGGGCTACTCGGGACCGGCCTCTCCCTACTGGGCGAGCAAGGGCTTCCTCGGTCTGCTGCTTCCACCGGAACACGAGGTGTGGACGGCGCAGGAAGCGGCTGGACCGGCGGAACGGGCAAACGCGGTCACCCCGCTTCCCGCCCCCAACTGGCTGTTGCAGTCGACGAGTTCGGACGGCCTGGTGCGCCTGCACAACCATGGCAGCGAGGACGTCCGCTACGACCCCTACTACACGCGGTTCGCCTACTCCACGGTCACGCGGCCGCTCGGCTCGCCACCGGACAACGTCGTCGTGGTCGGCGGTGACGCACACCGTGAGGGCATCGTCCCGCTCGGGGTGGGAGAGGGCTGGGCGGCCTCCCGGTACGCGCTGGACTCCGGCGCCGAGGTCACCAGTCTGGTGGTGGCCGACGGCGCGGTGGAGGTGCGGGCCCATCTGGTGGCCGGCGCGGCACCGGGGACGCGGGTGCAGGTCACAGGCTGGGCGCCGGTGGAGGGCGCGGACGAGCGGGCCGACCTGGTCCCCGTGCACGGGCTGACGGGCACGTCTGTGCTGTCGGGCGCGCTGGGGAACGGCCCCGCGACCCTCTTCGTCGCGCTGGCCCGCCTCACCGCCGAGCCCGCCCCCCTGCCCCTCCGGGAGCTGGTGTCCGTGGAGGTGCGGGGAGCGGGCGCCGACGACGCTCATGGGGCGTACGACCTGATCGTCCGCTGGCCGACGGGCTCGGAGAACCGGTTTGCCTTCACGGTTTCAGGCGAGCGATCCGAAGCGTCGTCGTGGTCGGTGAAGCCCCGGTGAGCGGCGTCGCGTAGGTAGGCGTCACGGGGGCGTACGCCCAGGTCAGCGTCCCGTCCTTGAGGACCGCGATGTCTCCGGTGACACGCGTGGTCACCACCTTGTCCGCGCTCTGCGCCTTGCCGTTCCAGTCGACCAGACGGAAGTGGGTGCCCGTGAAGGCGCCGGTGCAGGTGCCGCTGGTGCACTTGGAGCTCTTCAGGGAGTCCCACGACACGAGGAGGCGGTCCTTGCCGTACGGGGCGACATGGACGTCGACGTTCTCGGTGCCGACCGCGCTGGTGAGGTAAACGGCCTTGCCGGGACCGGAGTTGCGGTCCTTCATGAAGGCCAGGGCGACCTGATGCGTACCCGTCTTCGGTTTCACCGTCCAGCCGCGGCCGCTGGCGTCGTCCGGGTTCTTCTTCGCCGAGGCGGCGCCGCGGGAGGCGAACGCGGTCACATAGCGGCCGGTGGACGACTTCACCAGATCGCCGGTGCGACCGGGGAAGGTACCGCCGCAGTAACCGGCCCAGCACTGTTCGCGCTGCACCACGGGCGCCGTGTCCGGGGCGCCGATCCCGGTCGAGACGAACAGCCCGGAGCGCCAGTCGTCGAAGCAGAGGGAGGTGAAGGCGCCGGAGGGCTCGGCATGCAGGGCGATGCCCTCGTTGTGGCTGCAGCCCCAGCCCCATCCGCCGCTGAGCTTCGCTCCCTTGGCGCTGACGTACGCCATCTTGTCCCCGTAGTGCCCGTCCGCGAAGCCGCCGGCGCCGTGCACGACGAAGTAGGCGCCGTACTTGCTGCCGTTCCAGGTGAGTTGTCCGTCGAGCAACGGGGCGGTGTCGTGGGAGGCGGTGCCGGTGAGTTTCGTGCGGAAGGTCTGCTTGCTGCCCGTGTAACGGATGATCGCGGCCGCCGTCTCCTTCCACTTGTTCGTGTCGGCGACTCGCGTGAGCAGCGCGAAGCCGTCGTTGTGCGCGACCAGGCCGCCCACCTCCTTGACGCCCTTGACGACCGTGTCGGCGCCCGAGCGCTTCCCGGCGGCGGTGAGCGGCGTGACGTGGACACCGTCAGCCGCAGGCCAGGCGACGCGAAGCGTGCCGTTCGGGGCCACCGCGGTCGTCGTCCGCGTCCACTCCCGGGTGTTGTTGTACCCGGCGGACAGGTAGGGGAACTTGGCGGCCAGGGTGACGGCGGTGGTGGTGGGGGTGAGGTTCGGGGAGGTGGTCGCCGCCCCGGCAGTCGCCCACCATGCGCCGGCGAGCAGCCCGGCGGCCGCGAGAGCGCCGATCGCGGGCTTGCGTGCCGCACGGATACGGCGGTGACGCGTCGTGCGTCGTGCAGATGTCATGGCCTTTTGTTGCCGCCGGGGAGGAAACGGTTGCCGTGGGAGGGGATACGGCTGACGGGAGAATCTCCGTTGCCGCCTGCAAGCGGTGTCCACAAGAATCCACCCATGACTTCTGCCATCCGTCACGTGACGATCGACAGTTCCGACGCCTACGCCCTCGGCAGTTTCTGGGCCGAGGTTCTCGGCCAGCCCCTCCAAGAGGAGGACAAGCCGGGCGACGAGGAGGCGCTGATCGCGGGCGCGGGCCTGCTCTTCGTCACCGTGCCGGAGACCAAGAGCAAGAAGAACCGCATCCACCTCGACATCCAGCCGCAGGACCGCACCCGCGACGAGGAGGTCGAGCGGCTGCTGGCCCTCGGCGCCACCCTGGTCGACGACCACCGCAAGCCCGACGGCACGGGGTGGGCGGTCCTCGTGGACCCGGAAGGAAACGAGTTCTGCGTGGAGCGCAGTGCGGGAGAGCGGGCCGCTGACTGAGGAGACGGTCTCCGGGCAGGGCACGGAAACGCGACTGAGCAGGGGAACGGATCCACTGGTGGGGCCCCTTCGGCGGCGACGGTTCGGCGAGGACCGAAACGACGCGCCCCTAGCGTGGGCTGTATGCGTGCACCCAGGACGACACCGAGCCCCTTCGTAGACCTCCATCATGCGGACACCCCGCTTCTCCTGCCCAACGCCTGGGACCACGCCTCCGCACGGGCCCTGGCGGGGCAGGGCTTCCGGGCCATCGGCACGACGAGTCTCGCGGTGGCGGCGGGGGTGGGGCTTCCGGACGGGGCGTCGGCCACCCGCGACGAAACCCTGAGGCTCGCGCGAACACTGGGTTCGCAACCCTTTCTGCTGACCGTCGACGCGGAAAGCGGCTTCAGCGAAGACCCCGACGAGGTCGCGGAGTTCGCGTGTCAGCTTGCGGCGGCGGGGGCGGTCGGCATCAACCTGGAGGACGGCCTGGGGGCGGTCGACCGGCATGCTGCGAAGATCGCCGCCGTCAAGGCGGCCGTACCCGACCTTTTCGTCAACGCGCGCACGGATACGTACTGGCTCGGGGAACAGGACGAAACCGAGACGCTGCACCGCCTCGACGCCTATCGACAAGCCGGCGCCGACGGCGTGTTCGTCCCGGGTCTGACACATGTCCGGGAGATCGCCGCGCTGGTGGCGCAGCTCGACGTCCCCCTCAACGTCCTCTATTCACCGGCGGGTCCCGCGGTTCCCCATCTCGCCGACCTGGGGGTGAGCCGCATCAGCCTCGGTTCGTTTCTGTACCGACGCGCCCTGGGCGCTGCGCTCGAAGCAGTGGACCAGATCCGTGCGGGACACAGGCCGAGCGGCCCTGCGCCGACGTACGAGGACATACAGAGGCTCGGCGTGGAGGCGGTACGCCACGACTGACGTGACGTCACCTTGCGGTGTCGTCCTCCCGCGGCCAGTGGGTGAGCGCCAGGTGCAGGGCGTCGATCGCCTTGTCCCACGACCGTTGCACGTCCCGGGGCGCCCCGAAGCCGCCGCCGGCCTCCAGCAGGCAGTACCCGTGAAACGTGCTGCGCAACAGGCGGACGGCGTCGGTCAGGTCGGGTTCGTCGAGACCGTAGGCGCGGAGCATCCCGTAGGTGATCTCGGCGGTGCGGCGCAGTACGGGGGATTCGGCGGCCAGTTCCTGGTCGATTTCGTCGTCGATACGGATCTGGGTGGCGGCGTACCGTCCGGGGTGCCGTAGGGCGTACTCCCGATAGGCCCCCGCGAACGCGACCAGCGCATCCTTGCCGGCGAGTCCGGCGACGGCCGCGGCGATCTGGTCGATCATCTCGCCGCCGACGAGCAGCGCGAGCCTGGTTCGCAGCTCCCGGAGGTTTTTGACGTGCGAGTACAGGCTCGCGTCCTTGACTCCGAAGCGCCGGGCCAGCGCCGAGATGCTGACGTTGTCGAAGCCGACCTCGTCGGCGACCTCGGCGGCGGCTTCGACGAGGCGGTCGGTGGTGAGGCCGACTCGTGGCATGGAGGGGACCGCCTTGTGTGCGCTCGGGCCTGGAGGTACTGGGCAGGATCTTAAGGGTTCCGCAGGTGGGGGCCGGCCCACGGCCCCGCGGAATCCCGACCGGGGGAGGGTTCGCCTGGGGCCCGTCGCCCTGTCCCGCCGCAGGCTCGGCGGAGCCCCGGCGGGATTCTCGGCGCAAGCGTCCTGGTGTACGAGGCTCAGCTGATCGGCGCGTACAGCACGCCCAGCTTGTCCACCTCGTCGCCCGCGCGGCCCGTGAAGCCGACGATCTGCCAGCCGGACGGGGCCGTGAACGTGGTCGTGTCGGTCGTCGCGGTGCCGGAGGACAGCGTGCGGCCCTTGTCCGTCGTGAACGCCGCGGAGAAGATCCTTGTGCGGCCGTCCTTCTGGCCCTGGGTCAGTTTCACCGAGGTGAGGTGTTCGCCCGTCGCCAGCGTCAGCGACGTCGCGGTACCGCCCGCGCCTCCGTGGGTGAGCGTCGTACCACCGTCGTGCGTCAGCGCCACCGCGTCCAAGCGGGCGCCGCCACGCAGGGTCAGCGTGCGCGGGGCCGGGGCGGCCGGCAGGTCGTCCGCGTCGTTGAACGCCGTGCCGTGCGGACCGCCGAAGAAGTCACTCGCCCGCACGCTCGAGTTGAGGGTGTAGGAGAAGTCGACCGTGTGCGGGAAGTGGTCCGAGAGGTTGCCTCCCGCGGAGTCCAGAAACGACGCCCATTCGTTGTTGTAACGGGTCGCGTTCAGGGTCAGGAGCTTGCTGCTCCGGTAGAAGACCTTGTCCACGACCTCGCAGCCGTTCGTCGGCGCAGTCGTCGGGCACAGCAGCGCGTCGGCGCCCTGGGTGGGCCGGGTGCCGCCCTTCACCAGCTTCACCCACGCGTCCGTCAGGCCGTTCTCGTCGGCGAGCGTGCGGATGTTGTCTCCGGCTCGGGTGTAGCGCGTGTTGGTGTCGCCCATCACGAGCACCGCGTTACCGGACGAGTTCGCCTGGATGAAGTCCGACAGCTGCTCGATGTTGGCGCGTCGGGCGGCCAGCGCGTCGTCGGAGTCGTCGGCGTTGGTGTGGACGTTGTACAGGTCCACGAAGACGCCCTCCGCCAAGCGGACCCGGGACAGCGTGAAGCCCTTCGGCGTAAGGCAGTTGGTCCCGGTGCAGTTGTTCCACCGGACCCGCTCGAAGTCGTCGAAGGCGTAGTCCGAGAGGGTGTTGAGGCCGTCGCCTATGGCCGCGCCGCCACTGGTGGCGGTGCGGTACGGGTGGTTGTCCCCCGCGTAGAGCGCGGCGTGGTAGTTGAAGTCCTCCTGCACGTTGACGATGTCGTACGTCGCCAACTTCGGTGAGATCAGCGGGGTGTTCGTGGCCGGGTGGCCGGAGCTGAGTCCCTCGGGCAGGCCCGCGACGTTGTACGTCAGGACGTTGAAGCTGCCGGACGCGGCGGCGGACGCGGCCTGGGCGGGCGCTGCGGCGGTCGCGGTGAGGCCGGTGACGGCCAGAACGCCGGCTGCCAGGGTGCCGATGAGTCGTCTCATGTGGGGGTGTCTCCGGTCGGGGAGGTGTCGGTGAGAAAGCTGAACAGAGCTCAGATTGAGGCCGACCGGTGGGACGCACAAGGCCTGTTGAGGAAACAGTGAGTGCAGGGCAGAAAACGCTTGCAGCCGCTTGTTCCCTCAGCCCTGGTAGGGGCGGCTCGCGCGGGCGCTTCGCAACGTCCGTCCCCACCAGGTGAGTTGACCGAGCATGCCCTTGGCGGCGCCCTCGCAGACGTCCGCGTCGCGCGGTGTGCCGTCCTCCCCGAGCCCTGACCACGGACCGTGCAGGCTCACGGCGTCCCGCACGGTCATGGCGTGCAACTCGGCGAACACCAACCGCAGTTGCTCCACGGCGCGGATGCCGCCGGCGAGGCCGCCGTAGGAGACGAATCCGACCGGCTTGGCCTGCCACTGCGAGTGGTGCCAGTCGATGAGGTTCTTCAGTGCGGCCGGGAAGCTGTGGTTGTACTCGGGTGTGACGACGACGAAGGCGTCCGCGGCGGCCAGTCGCGGTGAGACGTCCGCCAGTGCGGCCACGGTCTCGGGGCTCGGCGAGCCGCCCCAGCCGGGCATGACCAGGGGCAGATCGGTGTCGGCGAGGTCGATGACGTCCAGGTCCAGGCCGTCGTGTCCGGTGACGGCGCCGAGGAACCAGTCCGCCACGGCGCGGCCCTGACGGCCCTCGCGGACGCTGCCGACGATGACGGCCACGCGCAGCGGGGCGTCGTTCTCGACAGCGGTGGTGACGCTTTCGGCTGCGGGCGTGTTGCTGGCGGGCATGGGTGTCCCCCTGCTTCTTCCTCGCGACCCTTGCGGGGCGGGACGGCCGCGCGGTGCGGCCTCACCTTCGGTAAGCTACAACGAGCGTTGTAAAAAGTGCAACGGGCGTTGTAAGTAGCGAGGAGTCGAGAGTGGGCACAACCAACGAGAGCTGGGTTGACGAGGCGCGGCGCTCGCTCTCGCCCCGCAAACTGGAGAAGCAGATGGCGATCGCGAGTGCGGCCTGCACCGTCTTCGGCCGAGAGGGGTACGCGCGGGCTTCCGTGGACGCCCTCGCGGCCGAGGCCGGCGTCTCGACGCGCACGCTCTACAACCACTTCCCCGGCGGCAAGGCGCAGCTCTTCGGCGCCGTCGTCACCTGGACGTCCGGCGAGGTCAAGGACGCACAACTCGCCTGCCTGCACGCCGTGCTGGACCCCGATCGGCCCCCTCGGCCGCAGGACCTGGAGCGTGACCTCGTCGCCCTCGCCCGGGGCTTCGTCGGCCTCATGGCCCAGTACCCGAATCACTTCGCCCTCGTCCGCCACATCCATGCCGAGGCCGACCACGTCCCACGCGAGGTGCTCGACGCCTGGCGGGACGCGGGGCCGGGCCCCGTCGGCCGCGCCCTGGCCGAGGCGATGGAGGGCCTCGCCGCCGCCGGTCTGCTCGACGTGCACGGTGACGCGACCCTCGCGGCGACGCACTTCACGGCGCTGGTCTCCCACTCGATCACCCAGCGCTCCCACTACGGGGTGCTGCCGCTGCCGAAGGAGGAGACCGAGCGCCTGATGAGCGGCGGTGTCGCAGCGTTTCTACGGGCGTACCGCGCCGCGTGATCCGAGCGATACGGCCGAGGGGACGGGAACGTCAGCGGCCCGTGGGCCTCCGCGGCGCGGGCGTCATCCGTTCACCCCCGTGTAGTGGCTGAGGCTCCACCGCCACAGCAGCCGTGAGCCGATGTACGCGAGCAGGCCCAGCAGCGGGGAGGCCGCCGCCAGCCAGTAGGGGACGCCAGTGTCGTGGCCGTGGCCGGTCAGGACGGCGGCCGGGAAGTACGCGACGAAGGCCAGGGGAAGGCCGTAGGTCAGCAAGCCGCCCACTGCCTTGGGCAGCACGTTGAGCGGGTAGCTTCCGAACGTGCCGAGAAGCTCCTCGAGCCAGCTGCCCCAGTAGTCGGCGGCCGGGAAACGCAGGGCGGCGGAGGCTACCGCCGTGAACAGGGCGGCCTCCAGGAGCATGCCGCCGAGCACGGCCACGATCAGGTACGAGGTCCGGCCCGCCGTCCAGTCGAGGTGACTGCGACTGAGCGCGCCTGCCATCAGGGCCACCGCGACGGTCAGATCACCGATGGCATTCGTGGGGAACACCCGCAACTGGACCTGGAGATGTACCGGCATGGGCCGCACCAGGCAGACGTCGATCCTGCCTTCCTGGATGTAGTGACCGATTCCGTGCATCCGTCCCAGGAAGAGGACGAACAGACCGTGGGCGAGCATCCGGGTCGCCGGGATGAGCAGCACTTCCGAGCTGTCCCAGCCGCCCATCCCGCTGAAACGGGTCAGCAGCACGGTGGCGAAAACGATCACCGAGACCTGCCAGACGGCGCCGATCGCGACCATCATCAGAAACTCGGAACGGTATTCCAGCTGGGCCCGGAAGTTGAGACGCGTGATCCGCCACGCGAGACGTATGGCTTTCAAGCGCGTCAGCCCCCTTGCGAGATGACCTGCCGGGCGGCGAGTCGCCACACCAGCCGGGTGAACAGGGCCAGCACGACCACCCACGCGACCTGCACCAGCAGCGCGGGTCCGGCGTCCGACAACGGGATGCGGCCCACGTAGAGCGACAGCGGCACGCTCAGCGTGGCCTGGAACGGCAGGAAGCCGCTCAGCGTGACGAACCAGTCGGGGAAGAACCACAACGGCGCGTACACCCCGGACAACAGGTTCTGCGCGAAGATCAGGATGAGCATCGCGGCGCTGTTGCGCAGGGTGAAGAAACACAGCTGGTCGATGACCAGCATGACGTAGTACAGAATCCACTGGCCCAGCAGCAGACTCAGCGCGAACACCCCCGCCACGGCGGCCGACCCCGGCGGTTCCACGACCCCCGCCGCGAGACAGACCGCGAACCCGGTCAACGCCCAGGCCAGACCGTACAGTTGCTCGCCGAGGGCGCGCAGGGCGTAGTAGCGCTGGGGAGACAGCGGGCGCAGGTACCAGTAGACGATGGTGCCGAAGTGCATGTGCTGGATCACGCTGTCCCGACCCGCGTACTGGTCCAACTCCCGCAGCCGGGAGGCGAGTACGGCCAGCACGGCGTACGTGACGGCCTGGTCGCGGGTCATCCCGGCGGTGGTGCCGGTGTGGGCGTACAGGCCGTGCCACAGGGACGCCACCAGCACCACCTGGACGGCCAGGCGGAGCAGGACGGCGGTCATCCGGGGCGGGGTGTGCAACTCGCCGAGCGGGGTGACGCGCGCGGCGCGCCAGGCGTGCAGGGCCGCCATCACATGTCCCCGGCCTGCACGTACGCGGCCCGCATCACGTCCTCCAACTCGGCCTCGTCCAGGGCGATGTCCGTCACCTCGTACCGCTCGATGACCGACTTCAGCGCCTGGTGCACGGTCGGCGCGCCGGATCCGTCCGGGCCGAACACCACCCGTGAGCCCTCGTGCCGCAGAACCGCGATCCCCGGCAGTGCCACGACCTCGGCGTGCGGGTCGGCGAGAGTGGCCCGCACCTGCCAGGTGGAGCCGAACGTGCGGCGGATCTCGTCGAGGGTGCCGTCCAGGACCAGCCGTCCGTGGTTGATCAGCACGACGCGCTCGGCGAGGCGTTCCACCTCCGTCATGTCGTGCGTGGTCAACAGGACGGTACGGCCGCGCTGTTCGACCTGGTGCCGAAGAAACTCGCGGACCTGCTCCTTCACCACCACGTCCATCCCGATCGTGGGCTCGTCGAGGAAGACGACGGGCGGGTCGTGCAGCAGCGCCGCCGCGAGGTCGCAGCGCACCCGCTGGCCGAGGGAGAGGTGGCGCACCCGGGTGTCCCAGAACGAGGAGAGCTCCAGAAGGTCGTCGAACTCCTTCAGACGTGCGGCGTGTTCGGCCTTCGGCACCTCGTAGATGTCGCGCAGGATCGCGAACGACTCGCGCACCGGCAGGTCCCACCACAACTGGGTGCGCTGTCCGAAGACCGCGCCGATGTTGCGGGCGTTGCGCTCCCGCTCCCGGTACGGCGCCACGCCCGCGACGCGTGCCTCGCCGGAGGTGGGGGTGAGGATGCCGGTGAGCATCTTGATGGTGGTGGACTTTCCGGCGCCGTTCGGGCCGAGCAGGGCGAGGAGCTCGCCCGCGGCCACGCTGAAGGTGATGTCGCAGACGGCGTGCTTGGCGACCCGCTCCGGGTTGACCAGCGAACGCAGGCCCCCCACGAGGCCTGGCCGACGGACGGTG
The DNA here is from genome assembly GCF_044453465.1 of Streptomyces sp. NPDC051677. Lineage (NCBI taxonomy): Bacteria > Bacillati > Actinomycetota > Actinomycetes > Kitasatosporales > Streptomycetaceae > Streptomyces > Streptomyces sp. NPDC051677. The sequence goes on along the minus strand of NZ_JBITCT010000021.1, from coordinate 119,188 downwards.
GTGTGGAAGGTGCGGGACAGGCCGCGCACCTCGATGCTGCCGATCACTCGTTCAACCTCCAATGAAGCGCGGCCGGCCGGCCGCGGGAGACGTCATCACCGTGTCGGAATGTGGATCAAAAGGTCAATCGATTAATCGATTCAAGTCACGGATCGGACTTTCTTGATCGGACCTGCTGGTCAACCGGTTGCCGTGAAGACGAACGAGAACTCGGCGGGCGCCGCGTTCAGGAAGTACTGCGGCAGCGGGCCCGGCCCGCAGGACTGGGAGCCGAGACCGTGCTGACCGTGGTCCAGGTTGACCCACACCGTCCCGCCCGGCACGAGGTCGGATCGATGCCGGGCGGCGTCCAGCTGCTCGCTCGTCCAGCGTCGCGCCGTGAACCAGAACTCCGGGTCGCCTTCGATGCGCAGCCCGCCGAGCTCCGCCCAGCGGACGTCGGCGCGGGCGCCGTTCTCCTGCGGACGGACGTACGGCGTCTGCAGGTCGTCGACCGTCGACTGCCAGCGGCCGATGCTCGACGCTGCCCTGCTGTCCGGATACGCCTCGCCGGGGCCGCCGCCGAACCACGTCAGCCGGTCGGCCTCGGAGAGCCCGAAGCGGACGCCGAGGCGGGGCAGCGGCACCGTCCAGTCGCCCTCGGGGGTCACGGACACGGTCAGCTGTACCCGGTCGCCGTCCGACGACCATCTGTACACCGTCGACAGGCCCACCTCCCAGGCGGCCGGCGCCACCCGGGTCCGTACCGTCAGCGCGTCCTGGCCGACCTCGACCGCGTCCAGCCGGTGCCGCATCCGGTGCAGGCCCAGCTTGCGCCAGAGCACGCCGTGCCGGACGTCCGACTGCCAGGGCGCGCCGTCGTCGTTGTCGGTGGTCGCCCGCCACACGTCCAGACGCAGCCCGGTCACCTCCACCGAGCCGATGGTCCGCAGCTCGCCGGTGCGGGCGTCGAACGAGGCCGGGCCCAGGGTGATGAGCCGTTCGCCGACGACCGGGCCGGCGCTCGCGGTGACCGACGGCGCCGTACGTGCGGTCACGGGGACTTGGCCCCACGCCACCACATGCCCTTCGGACGCCCAGGCGGTGTCCTCGGCCAGCAGCGCCCGGACGGTCCAACCCGTCTCCGCGTCGGCCGGGATGTCGGTCGGCGGCTCCGGCAGCTTGGCGTCGGCCGACTCGCCCGCCGCGAGCGCCGGCACCGCCAGGTCGCCCGCCGCGACGGTCTCGCCGTCCACCTGGAACGCCCAGGTGAAGGCCAGAGCCGACAGGTCGGCGAAGTCCTGCTTGTTGGTGACGCGGACGGTGCCGTCCTCGGCCCCTTCGAGGGCTACCGGCTCGATCACCTTCTTGAACTCGACGAGGCCGGGGGAAGGGGTGCGGTCCGGCAGGACCAGGCCGTCGCAGACGAAGTTCCCGTCGTGCAGTTCCTCGCCGAAGTCGCCGCCGTAGGCGTAGCCCAGCTCGGGGTGCTTGACGCCGTGGTCGATCCACTCCCAGACGAAGGCGCCCTGGAGCCGGTCGTGCGCCTCGAAGATCCGCTGGTAGTCGGCCAGTCCACCGGGGCCGTTGCCCATGGCGTGGGCGTACTCGCAGAGGATGAAGGGCAGTCGGCGTCGGCGCAGCGTGCCGCCGTCCAGGCCCCGGCCGATCCGCTCGACCTCCTCGTGGAACGCGTACATGCGTGAATAGACGTCCGTGTCCCGGCAGTTGAGGTCGCCCTCGTAATGCACGAGGCGTGCGGCGTCGCGGCCGTGGATCCATTCGGCCATCGCGGTCAGGCCGCGTCCGGTGCCGGCCTCGTTGCCGAGGGACCAGATGACCACCGACGGATGGTTCTTGTCCCGTTCGACCATGCGGGCGGCGCGGTCGAGGAGGGCGGGCGTCCAGCGGTCGTCGTCGACCGGGTTGTCCCGCCAGTCCTGCTCGACGAAGCCGTGGGTCTCCAGGTCGCACTCGTCGATCACCCACAGCCCGTACTCGTCGCACAGGTCGAGGAAAGCCGGGTGGGGCGGGTAGTGCGAGGTGCGGACGGCGTTGACATTGTGCCGCTTCATCAGCAGCACGTCCTCGCGCATCGTCTCCAGATCGAGGGCGCGGCCTGTTTCCGGATGCCACTCATGCCGGTTGACGCCCTTGAAGAGGATGGGCCGGCCGTTGACCTTGATCAGGCCGTCCGCCAGCTCGACGGTACGGAAACCGATGCGCAGTGGGACCCGCTCGCCCTCCGTCACCAGCTCGCCGTCGTACAGCGCGGGCGTCTCCGCCGTCCACGGCTGCACCGGCACCGTGACCGCTTCCCCGGTCGGGACGTCGATGCCCAGGGCGGGCACGGTCACCCGCCCGTCGACGTCGGAGTCGACGCGCAGCGTGCCCTGCGCCGAGACGTGGTCGTAGGAGGCGTGCACGAAGAAGTCGAGCACGCTGCCCGCCGGGCGGTGCAGCAGTGTGACGTCACGGAAGATGCCCGGCAGCCACCACTGGTCCTGGTCCTCCAGGTACGAGCCCGCCGACCACTGGTGGACCCGGACGGCGAGGATGTTTCCGCTGGGCCTGAGCAGATGCCCGACCGCGAACTCGTGCGCCAGCCGGGAGCCCTTGAACTCGCCGATGTCCGTGCCGTTCAGCCAGACCCGGGCGCAGGACTCGACACCGTCGAAACGGAGAACGAAACCGCCGTCGGAGACGTCGGGCCACCCCTGAGGCAGGTCGAAGACCCGCAGGTGGTCGCCGGTCGGGTTCTCGGTCGGGACGCGGGGCGGGTCCACCGGGAAGGGGTAGAGGTGGTTGGTGTAGACGGGCGAGCCGAAAGCGCCCTCGCCCTGCAGCACCCAGTGTCCCGGGACCGTGACCTCGGCCCAGTCCCCGGCGTCGTACCCCTCCTCGGCGAACGAGTCGTCCGCGGCGTCGGCCGTCGGCGACACGCGCAGTCGCCAACGCCCGTTCAGCGACAGCGACTTCGCGTCAGAGGACGCGTACCAGGCGCGGGGCGGAAGGGCCCCGGCGCCCGGCGAGACGTCTTCTACGTAACCGATGTCAGTGGTGGTGCGGAAAGACATCTGTCTCCTAGCTCAGCCCTTGATGCCGGTCTGCGCGATCCCCTGCACCAGCCAGCGCTGGAGGAAGAGGAACACGAACACCAGGGGCAGGATGGAAAAGGCGGTGGCCATGAAGATCAAATGGAAGATCACGGTCTGGTTGGTCATGTAGTTGGAGAGCGCGACCTGGACGGTCCACGAACCCGGGTCCTGGCCGATGACCAGCGGCCACAGGAACGAGTTCCAGCCGTTGATGAAGGTGATGGTCGCCATCGCCGCGAAGAAGTTCAGCGAGTTGGGCACCACGATGCGCCAGTACGCACCCCAGTAACCCAGTCCGTCCACGCGCGCGGCCTCCTCCAGCTCCTTGGGGAACCCCAGGAAGTACTGCCGGAACAGGAAACAGGTGAAACCGCTGAACAGACCCGGGATGATGAGACCCCGGTAGGTGTCCACCCAGCCGAGCGACGACACCAGCACGAAGCTCGGGACGAAGGTGACCGCCGTCGGCACCATCAGGGTGCCCAGGACGGCGTAGAAGACCTTGTTGGCGTGCTTGTACGGGATGCGGGCGAGAGCGTAGCCCGCCAGCGAGCACACCAGCAGGACGCCGATGGTGTGCAGCGTGGCCACGACCGCCGAGTTCCACAGGGACTGGGCGAACGGCACCGTCTCGTCGGTGAACAGTTCGCTGATGTTGCCCCACTGGATGTCCGTGGGGAAGAACTTCCAGTTCTCTCCGGTGATCTCGGCGTCGGTGGAGAGGGCGTTGCGCAGCAGAAGGTAGAACGGGACCAGGAAGAAGAAGGCGGCGGTCCCGGTGGCGATGTACAGGCCGGTGGAGCTCATCACGCCGCCGCCGCGCCTGGTGCGACGGGGCTTGTCCGGCGACGGAACGGGTTCCTGCACCTCGGGCATCGTGGTGGTCACTTGGACTCATCCCCCCTTCCGAAGCCCAGGAACTTGCCCTGGAGCAGGGTCACGGCGCAGATCAACACGGTCAGGATGACCGCGCCCGCGCTGCCGGAACCGTAGTCCTGGCTCTCGCCCAGGGCCTTGTAGTACAGCTCGACGAGGGGCGGACGACCCCATGTGGTCTTCGACAGGAGGTTGAAGAACTCGTCGAAGGCCTGATAAGCCGCGATGAGCAGCAGGAGGATCACCGCGGTGGACGTGGCGCGCAGCTGGGGCAACGTGATGTAACGGAACGTCTGCCAGCCCGGCTTGGCGCCGTCGATGGCGGCGGCCTCGTACAGCTCGCCCGGGATGTTCTGCAGCGCCGCCAGGAACAGGATCATGTAGAAGCCGGACTGCAGCCACAGTCGCGCGGAGACGATGACCACCCAGTACCAGGGCGGGTTGGGGTCGACCAGCCAGGCGATGTTCTCGACCCCGAACCAGCCGAGGACCGTGTTCATCAGGCCGAAGCGGACTCCGCTGAAGATGGACATCTTCCAGATCAGCGAGGCGGCCACGTAGCTGCACGCGGTCGGCAGGAAGAAGACCGAGCGGAAGAAGGCCCGCATGAAGCGCAGCCGGTTCACCAGCAGGGCCAGGCCCAGCGAGAGCGCCCAGGTGGTGGGCACGATGAACGCGGCGAAGGCGGTGAAGGTGCCGAGCGAGCCGACGAAGTCGTCGTTCGTCAGCATGTACTTGTAGTTCTCGAAGCCGACGAACTTGTCGGGTGTGACGGTGAAGCGGGCTTCGAAGAAGCTGAGCCAGAGACTCCAGAGGATCGGCGCGTAGACGAAGACCGCCAGACCGATGAGGAACGGCCCGGAGAAGAGCCAGAAGTTGAAGGTGGGGCTGCCCCGCAGACCCCGCCGCGGCTTGGCCGGTGAGGCCTTCGCCGGGGCGGGGCGCGCGAGGTCGCGCGTGTTGGTCGTCGACATGTCGTGGTCCGTCCCGCGGCCTATCCGAACAGCTTCTTGAGCTCGCGGTTGACAGCCGCGTCGGCCTTGTCGAGGGCGGCCTCCGGGTCCATGTCCTTGCGGACGGAGTTGGCGAAGACGTCCTCGAGCGAGGTGATCATGGCCTGGGTCCAGCCGATGTTGTCGAAGTGGCCGAACTCGTTGAAGAGCCGGACGCCCTCAGCGGCGTTGCCCGACTTGAGCTTGGTGGCGCTCTGCGCGATCGAGGTACGCGGCGGAATGTGGAAGCCGAAGGAGGTGGCCCACTCCTCCTGGTACTGCTTCTGGTCGATCCACAGCCACTTGACGTACTCCTTGGCGGCCTCGACGTTCTTGCCCTTGGCGTTGACGAACATCGACCAACCGCCGTTGTACACCGACTGCTTGCCGGAGTCGATGGTCTTCGGGAAGGGGAAGACTCCCCAGTCGTCGCCGAGCGCCTTCTGGATCGCCGGCATCGCCCACATGCCGCAGAACTGGATGGCGCACAGGCCCTGGTTGAGCGAGGAGGGGTCCCAGGACGCGGTCGGCGCGCCGAGGAGAAGGTGTCCGCTGGTGAACAGCTTGCGCATCTTCCTGATGCCCTCGATGACACCCGGGGTGTGGTAGGCGATCTCGTTCTTCTCGTTCAGGGTGTCCGCACCGGCCGACCAGATCATCGGGTTGATGACACTGTGCAGGTCGTCGCCCATGTACAGGCCCTTGACCTTGCCGGTGGTGAGCTTGGCGGCGGCCTCCGCCAGCTCGTCGAGCGTGGTCGGCACCTGGACCTTGGCCTTCTCCAGCATCGACTTGCGGTAGAAGAAGAACTGCGGGTCGTCGATCATCCGGACGCCGTAGATCTTGCCGTCGACCGTGTGCGACTTGATGTCAGCCGGGTTGAAGTCGCTCTTGACCGGATCGATGATGTCGGTCAGGTCCGCCACCTGACCGCTCTTGATCATCTGTATCTGCGGGTGGAACTCGAAGAGGTCGGGCGCGCTCTTGGTGAGCAGCGTGGCGAAGAGCTTGCTCTCGAAGTCGGCACTGGTGATCCACTGCGTGGTCACGTTGGCCTTGTCGTAGGCCTTCGCGTACTTCTTGATGGCCTGCTCGGTGCCCTGCTCGCCGTAGGCGTGGAAGAACTGGGTCAGGTTGACGCCCGAACCGGATCCGCCGCCTCTGCCGTTGTTGCCGCCGCATGCGGCGAGCGTGCCGGCCGCTGCCATACCCGCGGCGGCCCGGAAGAGTGATCGGCGGGACCAGTTGCTGTTGCTCATTGCCGACATGGTGACGTCCTTGTCTCGAGTACGGCTGCGGCTCAACGGCTTCAGCGCCAGATGGCTCGAATGGCGTTGCGGAGCGGGACGTTAACCTTCGGCTAAGGCTTCGGCAAGGGGTTGGACGAAGTCTGTTCGAAGCGTTGTGATCGGTTCGGGATGGCGAACGGCGGGGTTGGAAACGTGGGTGTAGAGCGGTCGCGGAACGGGTAACGCCGGTGCTTCAAAAGGGGGATGAGGGCCGCCGGTGTCAGGGGCCGGCGGCCCTCGGCCAGTGGGGTGATGCCCGTGCTGCCTGCGGTTTCGCTGGTTCACGCAGACGGTGCGATACGGCTCCTGGCTCGTGTGGGGATGGTGCGTTTGGCGTTTCTCTGCCCGACGGACTGCAGCGCCCCTTCGAGCGCGAACGTCGCCGCACCCAGACAGGCCGGGTCGGTGGGGATCGCGGAGAGGACGATCCGGTTGGCGGCCAGCGGCCGTTTCAAGGCGTGCCGGGCCACGGCCTCGCGCACCTCTTCGAGGAGGGGTTCCCCGAGCCGGGCGGCGACCCAGCTGCTCAGCACGACCACCTCGGGGTTGAGGACATTGACCAGGTTGGCGATGCCGGCGCCGAGGTAACGGGCGGTGTCCCGCACCACCTTGACGGCGATCGGATCGCCCGCTGCGACCCCGGCGGCCAGGGCGTCGATGGTGGCAGTCTGGTCCTCGGGATGCAACAGCGGGCTCCGCGGGCTGAGTTCACGCAGGTTCTGCATGATCCCGGGCGCGCCGACGTACGTCTCCACGCAACCGTGGTTGCCGCACCGGCACAGCCGGCCGTCGAGCACGAGCGTCGTGTGCCCCCACTCGCCGGCGCTGTTGCTGACCCCCCGGTGCAGTGCGCCGCCCAGCACCAGTCCGGCGCCGACGCCGGTGCCGAGGTTGACCACCACGGCGTCCCCGTGCCCGCGCGCCGCTCCGAACCACAGCTCGGCGACCGCCCCGGCGCGCAGCGGGTTGTCCAAGTACAGCGGATACGCGATGTGTTCGGAAAGCAGGTCGAGCAACGGCACGTCGTGCCAGTCCCAGTTGGGCGCGTACTCGGAGATGCCGGTGGCGCGGTCCACCTGCCCCGGCACGCTCACCCCGACGCCGAGCACCCGGGCGGCCTCCACCCCGGCCTGCGCGACCACCGAACCGGCGGCCGCGGCCACATGGCCGACCACCTGCTGCGGGCGGCTCTCGCCGGGCCGCATGTTCTCCTCGGCGCGGGCCAGCACGTTCAGCGCGAGGTCGAACAGCTCGACATGGACGTACGTCTCCGCGATGTCCACGCCGATCAACGCGCCCCCCGACGCGTTGACGGCCACGAGGCCCCGGGGGCGGCCACCCGCCGAGTCCTCGAACCCGACCTCCGTGATCATGCGGAGGTCGAGCAGTTCGCCGACGAGCGTGGCGACGGTGGCGAGCGAGAGACCGGTCGCGGCCGCGAGCTCCTGCCGGGAGGTGGGTGAGGCGGCGATGATCTGACGCAGCACCTCGTAGCGGTTCGCGGTGCGGATGTCACGTGATGTGCCGCGCTTCATGGAGCGTGCCCTCTCATCCCTTCCGTCCCCTTCCGTGCCGGGCAGGCCGGTACTGCGACGGCACCGGCGCCGCGTCAGGTTATGGGGTGCCCCACCGTTCGACAAGGGGTTAGGAAAGGGGCTTTATAAAGTCGGCGGAAGTCAGCTGGAAGTCACCCTTCCAGGACGTCCCGTACGAAGGCGTTGGTGAACTTCCCGGCCGGATCCAGTACCCGTGCCAGGGCCGTGAAGTCGTCGGCCCGGGGGTATCGCCCGCGCACTGCCTCGCCCGGCATCTGAAACACCTTGCCCCAGTGCGGCCGCGGCTCGAACGGATCCAGCGCGGCTTCCACCGCCCGCACCACCGGCAGCACGGCCGTCGTGTCCTCGACCCAGGTGAAGTGGAACGCCACGGTGTCCCGGCCGTAGGAGGGGCTCAGCCACTGTTCGTCGGCGGCCACGGTCCGCACTTCGCAGGTCTGCAGTACGGGGGCGACCGTCTGCCGTATCCCGTCGATCGCGTACAGAGCCTCGACGGCATGCCCGCGCGGCAGCAGATACTCGCTCTGCAACTCGTTTCCGCTGCTCGGGGTGAACTCCGCACGGAAGTGCGGCAGCCGCTCGTGCCACGGGCCCGGCGCCCCGAACTGCTCGGTGCAGTTGACCGCCGGCATGCCCGGCACCGGGTGCAGCGCCCGGTCGGCGGGCGTGGCCCACGGGAAGTCGCCCAGGGGCTCGTCCGTGCGCCGCTTCAGCCACACCTGCCGGAAGCCGGGCGCACCCCAGTCGGTGAACAGGCTGACGCTGTACGCGACTCCCGCGACCGTCTCGAAGTCCAGCCCCTCCAGGGGCAGTTCGGTGAACACGTGCTGCTCGACCCGGTAGCCGGGCTCCAGGTCGAGGACGAGGGCGGTGACCACCCCGAGGGCGCCCAGCGAGGTGACGGCTCCGCCGAAGCGCCGGTCGCCGCGCCCGATGACGACGGTGGACCCGTCGGCGGTGACGATCTCCACCTCCCGTACGGCGGCGGCGAGCGGACCGTTGCGGATCCCGGACCCATGGGTACCGGTCGCCACCGACCCCGCGACCGAGATGTGCGGCAGGGAGGCCATGTTCGGCAGCGCGAGTCCGTGCTCGTGCACCCGGCGCGCCAGCTCCGCGTACCGCACCCCGCCGCCGACCCGCACGGTCCGGGCCGCGGTGTCGACCTCGACCTCGCCGGCCAGGGCGTCCAGTGACAGCAGCACTCCGTCGCCGCCCGGCTCGGCGATCTCGTTGAACGAGTGCCCACTGCCCAGCACCCGCACCCGCTCGCTCTTCGCCACGAGCGAGCGGAGCGCGTCGAGGCGGTCCGGGCGGTGCAGCTCACCGGCGGCAAAGGTGATGTTGCCGGCCCAGTTGGTAACGGTTTCGGTCATGCCGTGATCCTTCCTGAGGAAACGGAAAACGGGAAGTCACGGCCGCAATCCAGTGGATCTGCCGGGAGGCGGCGCAGGCGGCACGGGCGCCGCGGGCGGCTTGGACGGCGCGCGGAGCGGGGCCCCGGTACGACGGCCGGGAGGGCGGGGGCATACCGTGAGGAATTCGTACGCCTGAGCCGGGAGGAGAGACGGATGGGCAGCCGTACCGCGCTGGTCGAGGATCTGATGGAGCGGTTTCCGCATGTTCCGCGGGAGGCCGTCTTCAAGGAAGACCTGCTGCGCGGAGGCGTGGCCTTCGACCCCTCCGCCCTGAGCGACAACGAGTCGGGGGAGGTCAAGCCGAAGTCGTACTTCATCTTCTCCTTCGACCACGGCACCCTGCCCGAGCTCGGAGAGGCCGCGCTGCGACGCCCGCCGGAGGAGATCATCCTCACCGGCGGACCGTACGACCTGCGGCGGACCGTGGTGTCGGTGCGCGTGAACCCGGCCTCGCCGTACCGTGTCGCGGCTGACGACGAAGGTCTGCTCGGGCTCTACCTCGACGGAACGCGCATCGCCGACGTCGGGGTGCCGCCGATGCCGGAGTACTACCGGCACAAGCTCTCCAACGGGAAGTCCGTCATGGAGGTCGCCCCCACCATCCAGTGGGGTTACCTCATCTATCTGACCGTTTTCCGGGTGTGCCAGTACTTCGGCGCCAAGGAGGAGTGCCAGTACTGCGACATCAACCACAACTGGCGCCAGCACAAGGCGGCCGGCCGGCCGTACACGGGCGTCAAGGACGTGGAGGAGGTCCTGGAAGCCCTGGAGATCATCGACCGGTACGACACCCAGAAGGCGTCCACCGCCTACACGCTCACCGGCGGCGCGATCACGAAAACGGTTGCCGGGCGGGACGAGGCCGACTTCTACGGCCACTACGCCAAGGCCATCGAGGAGCGCTTCCCGGGCCGCTGGATCGGCAAGGTCGTCGCCCAGGCGCTGCCCCGCGACGACGTGCAGCGCTTCAAGGACTACGGGGTGCAGATCTACCACCCCAACTACGAGGTCTGGGACCGTCGGCTGTTCGAGCTGTACTGCCCGGGCAAGGAGCGCTACGTCGGCCGCGACGAGTGGCACAAGCGGATCCTCGACTCGGCGGAGATCTTCGGCGCGCGCAACGTCATCCCCAACTTCGTCGCGGGAGTCGAGATGGCCGAGCCGTTCGGCTTCACCACCGTCGACGAGGCCATCGCCTCCACCACGGAAGGTCTGCGCTTCTTCATGTCGCAGGGCATCACGCCCCGCTTCACCACCTGGTGCCCGGAGCCCACGACCCCGCTCGGCAAGGCGAACCCGCAGGGGGCGCCGCTCGAGTACCACATCCGGTTGCTGGAGGCCTACCGCGCGACGATGGACGAGTTCGGGCTCTCCTCGCCTCCCGGCTACGGCCTGCCCGGACCCGGCCGCGCGGTGTTCTCCGTGAGTTCCTTCATGGACAGTCTTCCGGCGCAGGACGAGGCGACCGTATAGTCCCCGAAACCGGTGAGGAAACATGGCGCCGGCGTTGAACACACGGCGGTTCGCGTCCGTACAACAGGCCGGAGTAACGGGCGCGGCCGCCCTCTGCTGTCTTGTCCTGGTGTCCTGACATGACATCTGAACAGGGCGCTTGTCAGTTGTGTTGGAAACGTGAAAAGCTCTGCCTCTGCCGCGAGGTTCCCCCCAACTCCATTGCCGTCATGGTGAGTTGACCTCGCTTGTGGATGCAGGAGACCCATGCCCGACCTGCCGACCCCGAAGGACGCCGTCGAAGCCGCGCTGTTCTCCGAGTGCTGGGACGCCGTCCTGTCGTACGCCGACCTGTGCACGTCCGGCTCGACCGCGGCGAACCAGCTGGCCCGTGAGGCGTTCGCGCTCGGCACACGCGAGGCCCGCGCCGCCGAGGACGGGACCGCGCGAGGCGCCGGCCGCCGCTCGTCCCGGCTGCCCCGGATCCCCCTGCTGCTGACCGCCGTACGCGCCACGGCGGCCGCCTGGGAGGCCCAGGGGCAGGGCCACAAACTCGACCCCGATCTGCGCCTGTGGCTGAACTCGGGCAAAGCGGCGCGGTACGTGGGACCGCCCCTGAGTCGTCCCATCGCCCTGCGCGGCCTGCGGGACATGCAGGAACCGGACGCCGCCCTGCTGTGGCTGGCGGAGGTGGAGGCGCTTCCGCTGCACGCCGTGGTCCGCCGGCAGGGCCTGGACCCGACCGCCGCGGTGGAGGAGCTGAACCAGGTCCGCGGACTGTTCCGGGACCGCTGCCACCGCAACCACCTCGACACGCCGATGGACGCGGAGTGCCGCAGCTACGTCCGGCTCCTGGACGCCGTCACCCGCTCGCCCGCGGCCGACACGCCGCAGGACCTCTCCCGGCACCTCGCCACCTGCGTCGAGTGCGCCGAGGCCGCCGCCTGCCTGCGGCTGCACGGCGGCGGGCTGCCCGCGGCCCTCGCCCAGGGCGTCATCGGCTGGGGCGGCCTCGCCTACCTGGAGCGTCGCCGCCGGGCCTCCGAGGTGCGCCTCGGTCCCGGACGCCCCGAGACGCCCGACCCCGAGGGCGCGGCCGTACGGGCCGCTGCCGGCAGGGCGCGCGTGCGGCGCAACGCGCTTCTCGTCGCCGCCGTCCTCGTCTCCGGGCTGGCGCTCGCCGTGTCGATGATGCCCGGCGACAGCGGCGGTGACAGCGTTGCCCAGGGCGGCCCCACCGACAGTACCCCGGTGGCCGGACCCGGCCCCGCCCTGCCGTCCGCCACGCCCGACACCTCCGCCGCGCCTTCCTCGTCCGACCCGAAGCCGTCCGTCGGCGCGACGGCGTCGGCGAGAGGCGGCGACGACACCGGCAGGACCGACCCGGAGCCCCAGGGCACCTCCTCGTCCACCGCCGGTACCGGCGCGGGCGCCGGGGGGAGCGCGGACGCGGCGGCCTGCGAGGTCCGCTACGACCTCGTCAACCAGTGGCCGGACGGCTTCCAGGCCACCGTCACCGTCACCACCTCCGACGCGCTCGACGCCTGGCGGGTGGCCTGGTCCTTCCGCGACGGCCAGCGGGTCGACCAGATGTGGGACGCGAGCCTCGCCCAGAACGGCTCCCGGGTCACCGCGACCGCGGCGGACTACAACCGGACCGTCGCGGCCAACGGCACCCTCAGCTTCGGCTTCCTCGCCTCCTGGCACAACAAGAACAGCGCACCGTACGCGTTCACCCTCAACGGGAAGACGTGCACCTCTTCCTGACGTGCCGTCACTGAGGTGGGAGGGAAAACAGGTGGCACCGGAATGCGGGCCGCCGCTAAGGTGAGGATCGCTTCACACGGCAGCCGTCGGCTGCCGTGGTCGGCCGGGTGAGAAAAGGGAGGTGTGACCGATGACTGTCTTTGCGAGGGCCGTTGCCCGCAACCAGAAGATCATCCACTCCACCTCCGTGGCCTCCGGCTGACCTTTCCCACGTCGCACACCCGATCGCGAGTGCGCGTGGCCGGGGCCACCCTGTGAAGGGTTTCCCTTGACTCTCTCCGCGTCTTCTCCTTCTCCTTCTCCTTCTCCTTCTCCTTCTCCTGCTCCTGCTCCTTCTCCTGCTTCGGCTCCTGCTTCGGCTTCGGCTCCTGCTTCGGCTTCGGCTTCGGCTTCGTCCCACCCCCTCACTTCCCTTGGCTGGGACGAGGGTTGGGAAACAGAGTTCGCTGCGCACGCCGAGCAGGGCCTCGTCCCCGGCCGAGTCGTACGGGTCGACCGCGGACTGTGCGACGTCGTCACCCCGACCGGCACGGTGCGCGCCGACACCGAGTTCGTCGTTCCCCGTGACCCGATGAAGGTCGTGTGCACGGGGGACTGGGTCGCCGTCGACCCTGACGACAGTGACCCCCGGTACGTGCGGACACTCCTGCCTCGCCGTACCGCGTTCGTCCGTTCCACGTCCTCCAAGCGGTCCGAGGGACAGATCCTCGCGGCCAACGTCGACCACGCCGTCGTCGCGATGTCCCTGGCCGTCGAACTGGACCTCGGACGCGTCGAGCGGTTCCTGGCCCTGGCCTGGGAGTCCGGCAGGACCTGGGAAGCGATCACCTGCACACTTGGACAGTCTCTTGGGAAACCCCTCTCGCGTCCGAATGCCGTACCTTGGGCTCGCTCATCAGGAACGCTGGTGCCCTGGTTGTCGCCGGCACTTCGGCTGCACCTCACGACTGTGTTTGGGGTCGGCGCTATGCCGACATTTCCCTGCGCCGGCGAGATGATCCGGACAGTCTGCCAGCGGGGCGTCGGCGGCGCCCCACTGGCGGCGCCCCGGACATTGCTGGCGGTCAGCTCTCGCTGTCGGCGACCCAGTCGGTGGTTAGGGCCTCCGTGACAGCGACGAGCTTCTCTTGGCTCAGTGGCTGCAGGTGGGATAGGTGATTCCTGGCGTTGCTCAGTGTTTTCAGACGATCCTGTTGGTCCGTGGGCAGGACCAGGAGTCGTGCCGCCCGGGCCAGGTCGCCGATCTCCAGCTCGGGGAGCTGAGCGGCAGGAAGTCTGTTCCTCACGTGGTAGTCGGATCTGGTCTGTTCCCGGAAGTAGTCCAACTCGATCTCCTTCCGCAGCAACTCGGGGACCAGTTCGATCAAGGAGGTGCGGGCCTCTTCTATGAGCGGGAGCAGGACGCGGTTCTGAGCGTGGCACACCAGGATGCGCAGCTTGTTGGATGCCGGATCGAGGAGACGGTGGGCGAGCACGGGACGGACGTGCCCGTCCCAGCTGTCGACGGTCCCCGTCGCCCAGGCGTCAAGGATCTCCGCGGACGGGGTGGAGGCGTGTGCGGTGGACATTCGGCGGGACCAGTTCTGGTCCACGTCATCCTCCTGATCGGGCAGTGTGGCTGCCAGCGCGCGGCGAAGGAATTCCACATCACCTCCCTTCCATGCCTCGCGCAGGACGAGAGCCCGGTCGACGTCGGGACCGCAGACCTCGGCGACGACCGCGTCCGTCACCCGGTCGAGCAGTGCCTGGGCGGCAGTCGCCGACGGACGCGGTCGCCAGGCGAGCAGAATCTCACTGTCGAGGCGGGTCCACACCCGCCACCACCAGTGCATGGTGACGTGGTTGTGGCTCAGCCCGACGCCGAAGATTGTGCTGGGCAGGTCCCGAACCCGTGCGGCGAAGAGGAATCGGGGACGCCGTTCGGCCGGCAGGCCCGCCTCTCGGAAGGTGGCATGGGCGGTGCGGAGCAGTTGGCCCATTTCCTCGGCCGAATGCTCCTCCCAGCCCCGTACCACGACGGTCGGCGGGGAGTCCGGCGCGCCGGCGTCGTCCATCTCGTCCAGGTCGTCGGCTTGGGAGCCCCCACGACACCGGCGGGCTCTCCTGAGCAACTCGCTCAGCGGGGCGTCGGCGACGCCTAGTTGCTTGGCCAAGCGATCGACGAGGGACACCGCGGTGGCCGTGCCCTGCGGGGCGAACGTTCCCGGACCGGGGGTGACGGGAGCGCCGGCCGTGGCCACGGCCACGGAGCCGAGGAGGGCGCCGTAAGGATCACCGGCGTCAAAACTGTCATCCTCTTCGTGCCAGGGGTCGAAGAGGTCCCGAACAGGGCCGTCGACCGGGCGCTGGGCCGGGAACGCGATCGTGCTGGCGCGGACCGCAAGGGCGCTGCCCACCGCCGACGTGATCGATCCGGGCACCGGTAGGGACTCCTCAAGTCGGCTCATCAGCTCTCGCAGGAAGAAGTCCGCCCGGCCGGATTCCACCACGGTGTCCGGGAAGTACCAGACACAGTTGAGGCCCGCCCGTAGGTCCCGCTCGAGTCGGTCGAGGTGCCTGCGCGGCCCAGGGAGACGTGCCAGGTCCCGTTGGGTGAAGGGCGGGGTGGGAGGGACGGCCTCACTTTCTTGAACCGCCGCTCCCTCGTTCTGGGCTATGTGTGTCATCGGCTGGCACCGGTCACCTTCAGGGCTCGGAAGGTAACCGGATCCAGGGTGCTTCCCTTCTCGATGACGTCGAGGACGCTGATGCGGTCGAGGCGGGCCAGGAACTGCTCCGCCGCCTCCAGAGCGCGCTCGGCTTCGCTCTCGTCGAAGAGCCCGGCGGCGATGAAGGCCGCCTGCAGGTCGCTGGGGCCGGTGATCGCCTCGCCGGCGCCATGGTCGTCCTCCTCGTAGAACTGTGCCCAGGCGGTCAGCCGGGTCACGTCGGAGGAGTCGAGGCCAGCCAGCTGCAGGTGCGCCGCCGCCTTCTGTGGGCCGGCCATCTCGGCCAGGAGCTCCTCGAACACGTCCTGTCGCCGCTTGCCGAGGCGCACCTTGGCCATGGCGAGTTCCACCAGCACGGGCCAGCCACCAGTTACCTGGATCAGGTTCCGCCGGTCGTCCGGAGAGGTGAACGGAGACTCCGGCCAGGCGCGCAGGCTGTTCAGGTTCCATCGCTCGGGGTGGACCACCCCTGCGGCCTGCTCCACTCCCGCCGCCGCATCCGGGTCGCACAGGACCACGGCGTAGCGGCGGGGAGGAGTGGAAGAGGCTCCCTCGCCTCGAGTGCTGTCCGTGTACACCAGAAGGCGCTCCACGGCCTTGCGTAGCTGGCTGGTGTCTTGACCCCGGAGGTCTGCGAAGAGGAGACGGGAACCGCCCCTACGGCGGGAGTTGGCGGTGATGACCTCCGTGAGGTCGTCGTCTGGGCCGACCGGCACGATGGCCAGGTCGTGGCCGTCGACGTGCAGTTCCAGTCCGTGCCTCACCAGGTCGGCGCCGAGCGCGGGTGTGCAGGGCACCAGAGTGGTGCGGGTCGTGTGGTCGAGGATCTCGCTCAGCTGACCGTCGGTCAGCGGGCTCATCCGTTGGACACGGGTACGCCGGTCCGAGCCGAGAGAACGTCTGGCGACCTTCGGGTCGTAGTCGTACGGCTGGTCGAACTGCGTGTCGCGGAGTTCATTCTCGAGTTCGGGCTTGGTGCCGAGCATGTTGACCACGTTGGGGCTGCGCATCGCATAGACACGTTCGTTGTCGAGTTTGATCAGCAGTCCGAGGTTGACCATCTCGTCCAGATAGATGATCAACTGGCGCTCGGGTACGAGTCGGAACCCGTCGTGCCAGCGCTCGCGAGCGTGCTCGAGGAGTTCGTCAGGTCGGTAACCGTGCCCGTGTCCCTCCTCCAGGCTGCGCACCGCGATGAGCAGGGCGAGGACGCGGTAGCGGTCCTCCAGGTTGATCGTGTAGCGCAGGCGTTCGGCGATGAGCCCGCGGACCTCCTCCATACCGGCTACCTGCTGGACGTCCTCCCAGGTGATGGGCGCGTGACGGCCTTCGGCCGGCATGGACCGCTGCTGTATGAAGGCGACCAGGTGGTCACAGAAGATCTGCAGCAGGTTGGCCTGGTAGTTGGTCAGGCCGAGGATGTGCCAGACGAGGTCCCGGGTCTCGAAGGCGAGCCCCACCGCGGCCATGGGTTTCTCCACGAGCTCAACGGCGTCCCGCGGATCCAACGGCCCGACTGGTACGTCCCGGCCGCCGTGTGCGGTGACCACGTTGATCAGACGGTTGAACCGCTGCACTTGGTGAAGACCCGCGAACACCACCTTGAAATCCCGTCCGGTGTCCTCCATGAGCCGCTGCAGCCGCTTCACGATGGGGAACGTGGACTGGCCGCCGCCCGTGTAGACCGCTTGGGCGTCCGCGGTGAGAAACGCGTCGGCCTCGTCGGCCAGAAGCAGGAGGCGCCGTTCGGGCGCCGCCTCGATCCACTGCTGGACCGCGGCGGCGATTACGTTGGCCGGCGCCCGGTCGGCGATGGTCTCGCTGAGCACACCTCGTCGCTTCAGCTCGGTCAGCAGCATCCGCCAGATTCCCTCCGGCGGCTCGGCGTGCCCGATGTCGGCCTTCATCAGGTCGACGTACACGGCGACGCGGTTGTCCCGGTCGTCTTTCTGGAATACCTCCGCAGCATGCCTGAGCAGGGACGACTTGCCGAGCTGGCGGCCGCCGAACAGGAAGATCGGGCCTTGTGGGTCGATCACCGCACGCATCTCGTCCGTGCGGCCCTTGAACACTTCCGGAGGCACCAGTCCGGCGACGTGCGGGGTGTACGGGGTGTAGCCGGTCCATGGCAGGGTGACCCGCTGCACGGCGCGGAAGGAGCGAGGTGCCCTCGCGGCCACCCACCCGACTACGGCCGGGTCGACGACCAGCGTCTGCTGGGTCCGGCCTCGTGACTCCATGGCCAGACGGCGGCGGCCCTCCACACCCAGTGGTTGCGTGTAGAGGATGATGTTGGCGCCGATCGCTGACGAGGGCAGATGCCGCAAGGGGCCCTCGCCCCGAAGTTCGTCGGTGATCACGACCACCTTGTACGTGCGGCGGGCCTGCGAACCGAGCGCGGCCACATATCCGGGCGTGCTCTCCGTGATGTCGGCCCGCACGCTCAGCTTCGTGACCCCCCACGAGGCCTCTTCCACATTGGGCTGGGCCGCGGACAGCCCCAGGAATCGGAGCACGCTGACGACTGCCCGGCCGATCTTTCGCTCGTCCCGTCCCTGGGCCAGCCGGTCCCATGCATCGAGGCCGGCCTCGGCGTTGGGCACCAGAGTGTCGCCGTCGGTGTAGTGGTGCGCCCACCAGCGGGCACTCCCGCCGCCCTCGTCCGACTTGGGCGCCTTGGGGTCAGCCACCCCCGCCAGGAAGCGGGAGAGGACCTCGCTGGCGGGCTTTGCGGGTTCGGGCAGAGGCTGCCCCCGGCGGGCGAAGGAAAGGAGTTCCTCGGCCGCCACCGTCTCGCCGCGGTCCAGCAGCTCGCGGATGCGGGCCTTGTCCTTTCCGGACATCTGGACCTGGTCGAGCTGCTGGCGCAGGTCGTCCGTCTTCTCCTGTTCCTGGACCCTCAGCTCCTCGGCGACCTGCCTTATGGCACGCAGGCGTTCCCGGTAGCGGCCACCGTGATCCTCGCCCTCGAGGTCCAGAAGGCGGCCGGTGAACTCACGCTCGGTCTCGCGGGTCAGCAGGTTGTGCGCCCGGACGCGGGCCAGCCCCAACTGGGCCCTGCGGTGCTGTGCCGCACAGCGAGCCTTCCAGGTTTCGGTTGCTTCGGCGGACGCCTGCCGCAGCTCGGCGATCTGGGAAGCCGTCAGGTCGACACCGGTGCCCCCGCTCTCGGAGATCTGTTCGAGTGCGCGTGCGGCAAGGTGCAGGTCGCCCTGCTCGCGGTGCCACGCGAGAGCCTTGACGGGATCAACCGGGCCGAGCACCGCCGAGAGCGCGTCGAACGTGTCCTGGTGGGAGAGATCGGGGACATCCCGGCCGTGTTCGGTACGCCAAGGGAGGCCAGGCACCATCAGAAGCTCGTCGGACGACGGAGGGAACCAGTTGTCCCGGGCCTCGGGCGCGTACGAGCGGTCCAGCCACCGCAGCAGCAGACCGAGAAACGCGCCGCCCACACCCGGCGCCGGCGCCGCGGTCCTGGCGGCCTCGACAGACGCCTTGAGCGCGCGGCTGACCTCACGGTTGCCGGACGAGCGCGGTGCCTCGGCCACCCGCACCGCCGCCTTCAAGAGGTCCTGCACACTCTTGACATGGGTGCGCAGCTGTTCGCGAGCGCCCGCGTGAATGTCCTCCTTGGACTGCTTGGGGCTGCGCTTGGCCCGGTCGGTCTCGTCGATGAGCCGGTCCACGGCGTCGAAACGCTTGAAGTACGCCTCGGAGAGAGCGGTCAGCTCCTCCTGCCCCGTCCTGCCCTCGCTCGCCGCCCAGTTCTCGATCGCCTGGAGCGAGCGGCCGAGCACACCGTCGGATGCTGCCAGCGTCTGCAGAACCACGGTGGCGCGCTGGTAACGGATCTTGCGCTTCGGCAGGTCGACGGCGAGCTGTCGGGCCTGATCGGCGATCCTCTCGTAACGGTCGACGGCCGTCTCGGCGGTTGGGGACTGCAGGCTGCCCGGCTCGATTTCCACACCCATACGGACCGCCTGGACGAGTCCGTCGAGAACGTCGGCCCACGGCATGGGCAGGTTGGGGATCGACGTGTGCCCGGTCAGTATGCTGCTCGCCCAGCGGGCCGAGATGCCACTGCGCACGGCGGCGGTGAGCAGGACCAGCTGGGCGTCATGGTCGTCGTCCCAGGGGCGTAGCTTTCTGACGGACTCCAGACGCTCCTCGGTCTGCACCTGCAGTTCGGATGCCGAGGCAGCCGAAACGTGGAACGCCGCGTCCGCGAACTCCAGTGCGAGCGCGCGGTGCTCAGGCGCTCCAGCGGCACGGGTGAGCCAGTACGCCTCGGCCAGTCTGCCCTGGACCACCAGGCCGGCCACCGGTGCCTGGCCGCCGGACCACACATCGACCGACGTCGGAAAGGGTTTGGAGGAGGGCTTGGTGCTTCCCGCCGGGGGCCCCTTCGGAAGGGACTCGTCAAAAGCGTGATGGGTGGGCACAGAGACGTGTGTGTCCGAGGACGCTGCGGGCGGACCGTCGGAAGCCAGGGTGTCGCCCGCCCGTTCCTCCGCATCCTTCTCCAGGCCGTCGCTCTGCTGGTCGAGGCCTGCTTCGGCCGTCTTCACCGCTGCTGCCTGGGGGTGGCGGGCGGATGGCGCCTCCGCCGAAACATTTGGGGCGGCCGCCAGGTCGTGCTCGGGAGCAGTGGCAGGTGTGGCCTCTTGGCCGACGCCCGGCAACGTGGGGGTTGCGGGAGCGGATGCCTTCCGCGGACCGGCTGGGTCGCCCTCCGGGGCGTCACCATCTCCGTCCGGGACGGTACCGTAGCCGAGGGCTCCCGGCTCGTGGTGGTTCTCCTCGACGTCTGCGACCGGCGCCAGAGACTGCGTGTCTCCACGAAGCCGGGCAAGGCGGGCGTCGAAGTCCGCGATCTGTCCGACGACGCTCGCCCGCATCAGCTCGCTGGAGAGGTTTTCGAGCAGCGCATTGGCCTCGTCACGGGCTTTCGTTACCTCCGCGATCTCCCGCTCGACCTGGCGGCATCGCTCCTCTTCTTCGCCCAGTCTCTCGATCAGCGCCTCGGCCTCACTCCAGCTCTGTTCCGCGTTCCAGGCTCCTGCCCCGGCCTCCACAAAGGCACTGGCCAGCTCCCCGCGCTCGCGTGCCCAGGAGAGCACCGCTCGCAGAAGGCCCTCGTCGGCCCTGAGCCGACCGTCCCGCATCGCAGCGGTGAACGCGTCCAGCCGGTCGGCCAGTGCGTGGGCGTCGGCGCGGAGCACGACCGTCTGCTGGGACAGCGTGTCAACATCCACTGCTGCCACCGTCGGCACCCGCTGACCGCCTTCTTGCTTCCCAGAGCCGGCCGTTCGGACAGGCTCCGGAACATGGTCGTCATCGGGCTCGCCCTGCCTGAACATGAGACAGGATGGGTGCTCCCAGATCTCGTTCGGTACCGGATCGCCCCCGACCTGCGTGGCCTTCCATAGATCGTCGGCGTGGCTGTGCGTCAGGTGATGAGTCGGGAAGTCGGCGTGCAACGAAAGCCCGTGCAGCAGGAGTTGGGCCATTTCCGTCGGCAGCAGCCCGAGCAATTCCGACAGTTGGTCGACGTCCAGGTCGGCGAGATCGTCACCGCGGCCCAGTTCGTCCAACCGCATGCAGCCGATGCTCATCCCGCAGCGGCTCAAGTTCCGCAGCAGGTCCTCCGGGGCTCGGCTGACCCACAGACGTGCCCCGCTCGTCTTGCGCATCGCCGCCGCGGCCGGACCGCTCCGGTAGTACAGGACGTTCCCGCCGTGTGCTCTGTCGACGTGGCGGAACAGCCGCAACACGAGTTGCGGCCTCTCATGCAGCCATTGCCTTAAGACCGGAATGGAATGCATCAGACAACCTTCCTTGCTCCCCCTCCAACCAGCCTGCAGCCAGCAGGTGGTTGTCCCAACCCTCACCCCTGTGGATCGCGTGTGTGGGCCACACGTCGCGTTGGTGACCATCAGTCATACCAGACGGTCACGACATTGCACCGTGTCGCGACAGGGGGAGAAGCGGCAGTGCTCCCAGGTGGTGCGCGGCCGTGGGCAAGCTGGTCCGGCGTTGCCGACTGGTGCGTCCGTGAGTTCGCGCGGCCTGTCCAGTCGCGGTAGGGGTTCAATGTAGGTGGAAGCCCGGGCTGCTGCCGCATGCGACTCCTTGCCATTCCCTCGGCCATTCCCTCGCGCTTGTGCCGCTTTGACGGACACCATCTGTGTGGTGGTCAGGCCGCCATTGCGGCCTCGTAGCCGGTGGGACTGCGGTAACCGAGGCTGCTGTGCAGCCGGTGCAAGTTCTACCAGCTCTCACCTGCCTGCCGACAAGGAGCAGCGGCCGCCCCAGCATGCCAGGGTCGGCCTCGATGAGTTCCTCCAGCCTCGATCCAGAGTCAAGCAGCCTCCGGCTCGCGGAAACCCGGTCGCTCTCGCAGATGCAGACAATCATCATTGACATAGGGGTACAGTTAATAGATATGTGGTTCTATCTCCTCGGAATCGGAGAGGCATGGAAAAGCCCGTTGAGATGTTCGACCGCGACTACGAATGGTCGGCGCTGAGACGGTTCATCGAGGATGAACAGCCTGGCGCGACGCTCGGTGTGGTCTCCGGACGGCGCCGACAGGGCAAGACCTTCTTGCTCGACGCGGCCTGCCGTGCCGCAGGCGGGTTCTACTTCGGGGCGACCGAGGCCGCCGACGCCGAGTCTTTGCGGCGGATCAGCGCCGCGCTGACGGCGCATGTGCGCCCTGCCAGTCCGTACCATTTCTCCGACTGGGCCGAGGCCGTCGACGCGCTCCTTGCGCTGGGTACGGAACGGCCCGTTCCCGTCGTGATCGACGAGTTCCCGTATCTCGCCAAGGCGAATCCGGAGCTCCCCTCGATCATCCAGGAGGCGCTGCGGACCCTCCGCGACCAGCGCAGCGGCTCCCGCACCCGACTGCTGCTGTGCGGCTCAGCGCTGTCGTTCATGGGCAGGCTGCTGTCCGGTAACGCCCCCCTGCGAGGCCGGGCGGGGCTGGAGTTGGTTGTCCGCCCTCTCGACCACCGCCTGGCCGCCGAATTCTGGAACATCACAGACCCTCGCCTGGCCCTGCAGGTCAACGCGATCGTGGGCGGCACACCTGCGTATCGGCGGGAATTCGCCCGCGGCGACACCCCGAACGGAGCCGACGACTTCGATGACTGGGTCGTCCGCACCGTCCTCAACCCAGAGACGCCTCTGTTCCGCGAGGCCCGCTATCTGCTCGCGGAAGAGCCCGACCTGCGAGACACCGCCCTGTACCTCTCCGTGCTCGCCGCAGTCGCCGACGGCAACGCCACCCGTGGAGGCATGGCCGGGTATCTGGAGCGCAAGGCCACCGACATCGCGCACCCCATCAACGTCCTCGAAGACGCCGGCCTGCTGCACCGGGATGCCGACGCCTTCCGGGACAACCGTCCCACCTACCGCATCGCCGAACCGCTGATCGGCTTCTATCACGCCATCATGCGGCCGGTCTGGGACCAACTGGAACGCCCCGGCAGCGCAGCCCGGGTCTGGCAGGCCAGCCGTCGCCGCTTCACCAGTAACGTCCTGGGCCCTCATTTCGAACAGGTCTGCCGCGACTGGGCACTGCACCACGCCGACCCAGAGCTGATCGGAGGTCTGCCCGCCCGGGTAGGACACGGCGTGGTACACGATCCCAAGGCCCGCGTCGGACACGAAGTGGATGTGGCGGTCATCGGCATCGCTGACGGATCCAGGCCGCCGCTCTTGGCCATCGGCGAGGCCAAGTGGAATGACACCATGGGCGTCGCCCACATCGAGCGCCTCCAACACATCCGCGACCTCATTGCCCAGGCCGGACGCTACGACACCACGAGCACCCGACTCATGTGTCTCAGCGGCGCAGGTTTCAACGACAAGGCCTACACGGCCGCACTTGCCGACCCTGATGTCCAACTGGTCGACCTGGAGACCCTCTACGGCATGGCGTGACCGGTGCCCGGCGGACGCATGGCCGGCCCGTGGGGAGATATCTCCTCAAGGCGGTCTCCTCGTGGGCGAGGTGAGATGCCAGGGAGACCTCGCCCTCCTTGGCATCGGCTGCCCGCAGCAGCGCACGTTCAATTCGTGGGTGTGCACACCCACGCGGTACGGCCTCACTGGCGTTGGCTCCGCTATCGGCTGAGCGAGGAACGGATGCAGATCCTGCCGGGGCCGTGCTCCTCCTCGGACTTCGACGAAGACGACCTGCGGGCGTTCGCCGGGCCACGCTGGCTGCGTGCCGGCCAGAAGCGCAAGCGCAACCTGATGCGGCTTCTCGACCGGTACGGCCTGTGACCCTGCCGAAAATTCGATGGTGCCCGAATACGGGCGCGTCTAGGGTGAAGTCCGCTTCATGCGGTGGCCGTTGGCCGCCGCTGTCGACCGAGTGAGAAACGGGAGGTGTGACCGATGACTGTCTCTGTGATGGGCGCTGCCCGCAACCAGAAGTTCATCCACTCCACCCCCGTGGTCTCCGGCTGACCTTTACTGTCCTCTTCGCGCCTGTGAGTGCGCGCTGCCGGGGCCGCCCTTATGAAGGGTTTCCCTTGAATCTCTCTTCTCTTTCGGCTTCTTCTGCTTCGTCGCATCCTCTGGCCTCGTTCGGCTGGGACGAGGGGTGGGAAGCGGAGTTCGCTTCGTACGCCGAGCAGGGTCTCCTGCCCGGCCGTGTCGTACGGGTCGACCGCGGCCAGTGCGACGTCGTCACACCGGTCGGCATCGTGCGTGCCGACACCGAGTTCGTCGTTCCTCGTGACCCGATGAAGGTCGTCTGCACGGGGGACTGGGTCGCCGTGGACCCGGACGGCAGCGATCCGCGGTATGTGCGGACGTTGCTTCCGCGCCGTACCGCCTTCGTCCGCTCGACGTCGTCGAAGCGTTCCGAGGGCCAGGTGCTGGCCACTAACATCGATCGCGTCGTCATCTGTGTGTCGCTCGCGGTCGAACTCGACCTCGGGCGGATCGAACGGTATCTGGCGCTGGCCATGTCCTGTTCGAGTGGTGAGGCCCTGCTGCATAGGTCGGCACTCTCCTGGGAGTCCGGCGCGCAGCCCGTCGTCGTGCTCACCAAGGCAGACCTGGTGCCCGACCCGGTCGCGCTCTCCTACCTCGTGCAGGACGTGGAGACCAGCGCGCCCGGCGTTCCCGTCCTCACCGTCTGCGCCCGCGACGGCGAGGGCGTCGAGGAGCTTGCCGCGCTCCTCGGCCGGGGCACATCCGTGCTGCTCGGGGCGTCCGGCGCGGGCAAGTCGACGCTGGCGAACGCGCTCGTCGGCGAGGACGTGATGGGCGTTCAGGCCACCCGCGACATGGACGGCAAGGGGCGGCACACCACTACCACGCGTAACCTGCTGCCGCTGCCCGGCGGGGGCGTCCTCATCGACACGCCCGGGCTGCGCGGCGTCGGCCTCTGGGACGCAGGCGGCGGGGTGGGGCAGGTCTTCTCGGAGATCGAGGAGTTCGCCCGGGGCTGCCGGTTCCATGACTGCGCGCACGAGGTCGAGCCGGGGTGCGCGGTGCGGGCCGCCGTCGACGACGGGGAGCTGCCCCTGCGACGACTGGAGAGCTACCGCAAGCTCGTCCGGGAGAACCAGTGGATCGTCGCCAAGTCCGACGCCCGCATGCGTGCCGACATCCGCCAGGACTGGAAGCGCAAGCAGGCCGAAGGCCGGGCGGCGGTGGAGGCGAAGCGCGGGCGGGGCTCATGGCGACCCGCTCCGCCTCGGTGAACCGGGTGGGCGTGCACGTGTCCGGTTGCCGGTAACGGGTTTCAGCCCCGACGCCACGTCCGATTTCCGCTAGCAGGGTTTCCGTCGTGGGCGAAGACTGGAACCCATGACGGACCAGGAAACGCGTTACGAGGCGGTCCGCAGCAGGGACGCCCGGTTCGACGGCGAGTTCTTCTTCGCCGTCGAGACGACCGGCATCTACTGCCGGCCCAGCTGCCCCGCCGTGACACCGAAGCGCCACAACGTGCGTTTCTTCGCGACGGCCGCCGCCGCGCAGGGCTCCGGGTTCCGGGCCTGCCGGCGGTGCCGTCCGGACGCCGTCCCGGGATCGGCCGACTGGAACGTGCGCGCCGACGTCGTGGGCCGCGCCATGCGGCTGATCGGCGACGGCGTCGTCGACCGCGAGGGCGTCACCGGGCTGGCCGACCGGCTCGGCTACAGCTCCCGCCAGGTGCAGCGCCAGCTCACCGCCGAACTCGGCGCGGGTCCGGTCGCCCTCGCCCGGGCGCAGCGCGCCCACACCGCGCGGGTCCTGCTGCAGACGACAGGCCTGCCTGTCACCGAGATCGCCTTCGCGTCCGGGTTCGCCAGTGTGCGACAGTTCAACGACACCGTCCGGGCCGTGTACGCGGCGACCCCGACCGAGCTGCGGGCCACCGTCCGCGCGAGTCGCCGCAGCGCCACCCCGTCCGCCGGGCTCCCGCTGCGGCTCGCCCACCGCGGCCCCTACCACGCGGGCACCGTGTTCGACCTGCTGGAACAAGAGGCCGTGACCGGTGTCGAGGAGGTGAGCGGGCCGCTCGGCGGACGCACGTACCGTCGTACGCTGCGGCTGCCCTACGGCACCGGGATCGTCGCCGTGGACGAGCGGCTGGGCGACACCGGCCGGGCCACGGCCGTCCACCCCGGGGGCTGGCTCGACGCCCGGCTGCACCTCACCGACCTGCGCGACCTCACCACCGCCGTCCAGCGGCTGCGGCGGCTGTTCGACCTCGACGCCGACCCGTACGCCGTCGACGAGAGGCTCGGCGCCGATCCACGGCTCGCCCCGCTGATCGCCGCCCGGCCCGGGCTGCGCGCGCCGGGGGCCGCCGACCCGGAGGAGTGCGCCGTACGGGCGCTGGTGGGGCGGACGGAGGCGGAACGCCTGGTCCGCGGCTACGGCAAGGCCCTCGACGCACCCTGCGGAACCCTCACCCACCTCTTCCCCGAGCCGGCCGTCCTGGCCGACGCCGACTCCGGGGCCGAACATCCGACCGAGTCCGGCGGGCCCCTCGGCGCTCTCGCCGCCGCTCTCGCCGACGGCACCGTACGCCTCGATCCGGGCGTCGACCGGGACGACGCCCAGGAAGCGCTGCTTGCGCTGCCCGGCCTGGACGCCCGTACGGTGGCGGCGATCCGAGCCCGCGCTCTCGGCGATCCCGACGTCGCGCCGCCCGGCGCGGACGTCCCCGACACCTGGCGCCCCTGGCGCACCTACGCCCTGCACCACCTGCGCGCCGCGGAGGAACGATGAACACCCCGACCGACCTGACGTACTACACCAGCGTGGACAGCCCGCTCGGCCCCCTGCTGCTCACCGCCGACCCGTCCGGCGTGCTGACGTCCCTCTCCGTGCCCGGACAGAAGGGCGCAAGGACAGTCCAGGACGGCTGGCGGCACGACCCCGGGCCGTTCCGTTCCGCCAGGGACCAGCTTGCCGCCTACTTCGCCGCCGAGTTGAAGGAGTTCCGGCTTCCGCTGCGTGGCGACGGCACCGAGTTCCGCGAGCGGGTGTGGGCCGCCCTCGACTCCGTCCCCTACGGGGCGACCACGACGTACGGCGAGATCGCCGCCCGTGTCGGCGCCTCGCGGATGGCCGTACGGGCCGTCGGAGGAGCGATCGGGGCGAATCCGCTGCTGATCGTGCGGCCCTGCCATCGGGTGATCGGCGCCGACGGCTCGCTGACGGGATACGCGGGCGGCCTGGAGCGCAAGGTTCGGCTGCTCACGCTGGAGGGTTCGTTCCCGGCAGCGCTCTAGCGGTGTTTCATCCCCACAGCACAGCCCCCAGCCACGCGCCCATGATGAGCAGACAGGTGAACAGCTCGGCGAGAACGCTGGAGCCGCCGGAGCGCATCGCGGTGCGCAGGGCCGCCCGTGCCTCGCCGTGGCGGCCCAGGCGGAGGCGTTCGCAGAGGTAGATGCCGCCCATGAAGCCGGGGATCGCGCCGAGCACGGGGAGCAGGAAGAAGCCGAGGAACGCGCCGAGGCCCGCGTACACCGCCATCCGGGGCGTCGCGCCGCTCGCGCGCAGCCGACGGGGCGGCAGGGCCCAGCGCACCACCTGGGAGAGGAAGAGCGCCAGCGTCGCCCCCATCAGCCCGGCCCAGGCGACCGGCTGCGGGTCCTCCAGCGCCCACCACAGGACCGCGGCCCACACCAGCCACGATCCCGGCACGCCGGGCACCAGCACTCCGCACAGGCCGAGCAGAATGACCAGTCCGACCAGCAGGAGTTCCCACACTCCCATCTGCCCAGGGTGCCCGAATCGAGAAGAAGTCGCAGGTCAAGACGTACGCAATCGGCTGGATCGGCTGGATCGGCTGGATCGGCTGGATCGGACGGCGAGCTCACCGCTCTCGCGTCACCCAGCCGCGCTCGTACGCGTGCCAGCCCAGCTGCAGTGGGGCTGCGCACCGTGCAGCGCCGGGTTCTGTTCCGGACGTCGCTCGACATGCTGTTCGACACCCGTGCGGTGGCGCATTTTCCGGATGCCCCGTTTTCATACGGCCCGTGCGGTGGACAATTGGGGGCATGAGCCAGCAGGGGGGAAGGTCCACCGGTCACGAGGACGACTGGTGGGGGCAGCTGTACGACGACTCCACCGAGGACACGGGGCCCACGCCCGCCGCCGACTCCCTGGACGACCGTTTCGCCTCGGCCGCCGGAGCGGTCCGCTCCGCGGGCACGGCGGCGCACTCCGGGGGCGCGGCGGACGGCGCGGATACGGATGTCGGCACGCACGACGGCGCCGGTACGGACGACGACACGGACCCCGTGGACGACGTGGACGACGTGGACCCTGCAGATCCTTCGGGCCCCGTCGGCTCGGTGCCGGCACCACGGGCGGAGCGGCCCGGTCCCCGCGGCCGGACCGATTGGTGGACCTCGCAGAACGCGACGCCGACAGGGCCGCCGACCTCACCGGAGGCCACGGTTCCGCCGCCCCGGCGCGGCCGAGTGACCGACTCCGGCCCAGGCCCAGGCCCAGGTGCAGGTGCAGGTGCAGGCTGGTACGCAGGGGACCGTGACAGCGGGCTCGCCGATGGGCGTGACGCCGGGGACGATGCGGGACGCGGCACCGGCCGGGACGTCGGCCGTCAAGCGGGCCGTGGCGTCGGCTGGGCCGCTGAGCCGGACGCCTCCTCGGACCCCGGTCTGGACGCCGGTCTGGATGCTTCCCCGGGCGTCGGAGATGTCTCGTGGGGTGATGCCACGGGTGATCTCGGGTGGAGCGCCGTCCGGGACTCCGGTCCGGCTGCCAAGGTCAGCGCGGACTCCGACCCGGAGCGTGACCTCGGCCGGAGCTCAGGCCGGGACGTCGCCGGTCAGAGTGCCGACGGCGGCGCACGCGAGGCCGACGCCGATCCGGGCGCCCGTCCGCCCGAGCGGCACCGCGCTCCCTGGGAACCGCCTTCGGCCACACCTCCCGGTCCCACGAACTTCCCGCCCGGCCCGCTGCCGCCGGGCTTCGCCGAGCGGGCGCCCGGCGGCCCCGCAACCTCCATGACCGACGGGCGTACGCCGACGGAGACACCGTCCGCCCCCTCCCAACCCTCGGCGCCTCCCTCCCCTTCACCTGGGTTGCCGACAACCTCCCCCTCCGTTCCGGCGACTTCAGCCGCCACGCCGTCCGCCGCACCAGCCACACCAACCGCACCGACTGTGCCGCCACCCCCGCCCGCGCTGCCGCCCACTCCGGCCCACGCGCCACCCCCTCCGACTGCCCCGGCCGCCCCCGCCGCGCCCTCCGCCGACGGCACGGCAGCCCCGCGCCCCCCGGCGAGTTACCCCTCCACCCCCAGGAGTGCCCACGCCTCCGGGGGCGCCCGCACCCCCGAGCGCCCCCCACTCCCGGCGCGCGCCCCCCACTCCCCAGTACTTCCAGCACCTGAGCGTGCCCCTGACCCTCAAGGGGTCCCTGACCCGAAGGGCGCCCCCGGTCCGCCAGAAGCCGTCGCCCCCCAGCCCGGCCCCGTCCCCCAAGGCCCCCTTCCTTCCCTTCCTTCTCTCTCTTCTCCCTCTTTGCCCTCTTCGCCCGGCGACCCCCAGCAGCCCGACCATCCCCCCACCCTCCTCGCTCTCCCCGCCCTTCCCGCCCTTCCCGCAGTCCCCGCTCTTCCTCCCCTCCCGGCCCACAAGGACTACGTCGGTTCCGGGCCACCCACCTACGACGCCGAGCCCACCGCCCTCCCGCTCGCGGACCCGGACGAGTTGGACGATCTCGTCGCCGACACCGTCCTGGACGGGGCCCGGTACGGGGCCTGCGCGTTGCGGGCCGTGTCCGTGCGGGGGGACTCCGCGCGGTACCGGGGCGAGCCGCGCCGTGACTCACTGCTCACCGCCCGGTTCGGCGCGGGCGAGCATGCGCTGATCCTGGTCGCGATGGCGACCGGCGCCCGGGCGACCCCGGGAGCCCACCGGGCGGCCGCCGAGGCGTGCCAGTGGATCGGACGGGCCGTGGGCCGCAGCCACGTTCGACTCGCCGAGGACATAAGGGCGGCCCGGCGTGGCGACCTGAAGTCCGGCCTGCACCGTCTCACCGACCGCAGCCTCGGCCGGCTCCGCGCCAGCGCCGCCGAACAAGGCCTGGCGCCGGAGGAGTACGCGGCCACCCTGCGCTGTCTGCTCCTGCCCGCCGACCCCGACTGCCGCACGCGCGTCTTCTTCGGCGTCGGCGTGGGCGGACTGTTCCGGCTGCGCGGCGGAGTGTGGCGGGACATCGAGCCCCAGGTGGGCGAGATCGCCGGGGAGCCGGTCGTCGGGTTCGGGTCCCTGCCGGCCGAGACGCCCGAGGGCGACCGCCTCACCATGGACCTCGGCATCACGACCCCGCCGAACCCCTACGACCCCACCCCCGAGCCGCCTCGCGATCCCTTCCGCTTCCGTGCCTCCGTAGCCCGCCCGGGTGACACGCTCCTGATGTGCACCGGCGGGCTGGCCGAGCCCCTGCGCGGCGAGCCGGAGCTGTCCGCGTATCTGGCGGGACGCTGGTCGGACCCCACCCCGCCCGGCCTCGCCGCCTTCCTCGCCGACACCCAGGTGAGGGTGAAGGGTTACTCCGACGATCGCACCGCGGCGGCCGTCTGGGAGGCGTGACCGGGCCCCCGCGGTCACTTGGCTCCAACCTGCGCAACGTGCCTCGGCCGTGAGGCCGTTGGGAGCCCGGCCGGTCACCGCTGGTCACGCTGGTCCCGCCGGACGGCGACGGTCAGGCCAGGGTGGTCAGTCGGTGGCGGGGACCCACCCACGCTCCCCGTTGCCCCAGCCGTACCAGTAGCGAGGCAGGCCTTTGATGCCGCTCGTGCGGAACGGGCGGCCGTGATCGTCGACGCGGACGGTCCCGGTCCGACCCTGGGACGACCAGTCGAGTTCGAGGTACCAGTTGCAGTCGCAGGTCTCGGTCCGTGCCGTGACCAGCAGCACCTCCGGGTCCTCGCTGGACACGCGGTAGGGCAGGCTGACCGCAGGGATTGGAGTGCCTGCGTCGTTGCCGGCGACCGAGTGCGCCACGGGGCGGTCCTTGTCCAGGTCGACCGCGAAGTAACGCTTGCTGAGCGAGCCGCCGCAGCCCTGGTCCATGGCGTACACGGTGCCCGGCGCGGGTGAGGCCCGGCCGACGACCCGCACACGCAACGCCGTCAGGACGACGGCCGTCGAGTCGCGGCCCTGCACCGAGATCTCCACGTTGGTCTCCCGTCCGTGCAGGGCGCCCTGGGCCGACGCCCACTGACCGGCGTCCTGCTCAGCCGGGGGCGGTGGAACCTGCGCCGGCGGTTTGTCGATGACGTAGTCGTGACCGCAGCCGAGCGCCCAGACCTGGGAGTCGGCGGTCCACACGAGCGGTACGCCCGTCGCGGGTGCCGGGGCCTTGCCGCCGGCCGGGGCGCTGTGCGGGGAGGGGGAGGTCCTGCCGGATCCGGGAGGAAGGGAGGGCGAGGCAGCGCCGGGTGTGGGGGAGGCGGTCGTGCTGGTGGTGGGAGTGGGGGAGGGATGCGGGGACGTCGTCCGGTACGGGTCGGCGGTGGATCCCGGGGCCCGGGCGGCGTCGTCGGAAGCCGACGGGTGGTGGCCGCCGGGCAGCGCGGACAGGCTTCCCAGGGTGGCGAGGACCGCGCAGGCGACACCGACGAGGACCGTGGCGCGCCGGCGACGGTACCAACGGCGAGGCGGTGCCTGTCGCCCGTCGGATTCCCGAACCTCCGTTTCCGCCGACGTAGGGGTGTCCCCTTCTGACGCTGTGTCCGGTGCTTCCGGAGCCGTGACGCCACGCGTCGCCCGCTGCTGACGGGCCGCCACTGCTCGCAACCATCGCCGGTGCAGTTCGAGGCGTTCCTCGGATGTCGCTCCGCAGAACTCCGCGAGCCGCTCGACGGGGGCGAAATCCTGTGGAACCGCTTCCCCCGCGCAGTACCGGTGCAGAGTCGAAGTGTTCATGCCCAGCCGGCGCGCGAGAGAGCCATAGCTGCGCTCAGTGCGCCCCTTCAGTTCCGTCAGCAGCGCCGCGAACTCCGTCACATCGCCCACACCGTCGTCGGTCGACACCGTTCCCCCGGCTCGTCAGGCCCGGGCGGTCATCCCAGGCACCCATATACCTGCACGTCAGATGGGCTGGGATGGTTCCACCACGGCCGATCGGGCGGAGAGCGTTGCACCGGGCCGCCCCGTCCGCCGATGCTCTTGGTGTCGCACCGACCAGGGCCGGATCGACCAACCGGCTCGCGGCGACGATCCACACCCATGCACTCACTCACGGGGGACACCCATGCCCAGGCGCATCCGAGCCGCCTCGCTCACCGGGCTCACCGCACTCACGGCCGCGGGCCTCGCCCTCGGCACCCTGCTCGCCGTACCCGCCGGCGCCGCTCCGGCAAGCGCCGCACCGGCGGGCGCAGGCGCGCCGCAGCCACCCGGCTTCCTCTCCGCCGCCGACCTTCCGCCGCACCCCAGCTCGGCCTGGACGGCCGGCGAGATCATCGCCGGCGCATCGCCGGACACGGAGGCGGACCCCTGTCTCGGCACGGCGCTGGGCGACGGCCGGGACTCCTGGTACCGGGACTTCCGGACCGACCTCGACACCAGCGCCCGTCAGGTCAGCGTCGAGCTGTCGAGCGTCAGCGCGGCGAAGCGGCGGTTCTCGTCGGTCAACGAGCACATCAAGTCCTGCGCCGCGCGGATCGAGCAGGCCGACCCGGAGGTCACGGCCAAGCTCAAGGACTACGGGAAGCTGAACGTCGAGGAGGGCGCGCATGTCTACGGCCTGCACACCGAGACCTCCTGGGGCGCGACCGACATCCACCTCCTCTCCGTGGGCCGGGACGGAACGCGGGTGACGGTCGTGAACTGGGGCCAGCTGGGCGACTTCGACGACGCGCCGGTGAAGGCCTTCAAGAAGACGACCGTCACGGCCGTCAACAAGCTCCGCTGACCGCACGACCCTCACATCCGTACGACCCGTACGACCCGAACGCCCCGAACGACCACTGAGAAAAGCCGGGGCCGCCGCCCTCCCGTCACGGGGGTCGGGAGGGCGGCGGGCCCCGCACGACCACTTGGTCACCGGACCGACCACAAGCCCAGCCAGACCAGACACAAGAGATATCCGGGGAACACACACATGTCGAGCATGACCAGCCTGGCCGACAACACCGGCGAGACCAGCGAGACCAGCGACGCCGGCAAGCGCGCGAGCCGTCTTCGGACCACCCGCCGCCGCGCCGCCCTGGCCGCGGGCCTCGCCCTGGCCCTCGGGCTCGGCGTGACGGCCCAGGCCTCCGCCGGCAGCCCGCGCAGCGTCAGCGGTAAGCCGTCCGACAACATCACCCGCATCGCCGACTTCTACGGCGCCTACATCGACGCGGTGACCGACGAGGGCGGCGGCAAGCTCGCGGACGAACTCCGCAAGCATTACCTCACCCCCGCCTTCCAGAAGGAACTGAAGGCCTGGGAGGAGAAGAACCACGCCAACGGCGTCCTGCAGGCCCAGAACGTTCCGCTCGCATGGAAGGTCACCGACAACGGCACGGCGGCGAACTACACGGAGGCCGTCGTCACCCTCACCTGGGGCAGCGACACGACGACCAAGCTCATCGTCGACATGACCCGCGGCCACAAGATCTTCCACATCGGCACGACGGGAGTCGAAGGCAGCTAAAGGGCTGTCCCGTAATCCCAGGCGGCTGGAGTATGCGGGGGCAAACGCGCGGACACGATTCCCGTTGCGTTTCCGCGTGAGGGCCACCGCATTCCGGCCAACCTCGTCGGCAACGGGAAAGCGGTGAAACCGAGGGCCTTCCCTTTCCGTCCGGTCGGCGCACTCCGGCCGTCCGACACCAGCTGCCCCACCTCTTCTTCGGGTACGGCCAGGTCGGCAGAGACGAATCCGTAGACGGGGCGATCCCCGGCGGTCAGCAGGTCGCTCGGGTGCGTAGGCGGGACGGGGGCCAGGGCGGCCGGGACGACGTCCGCCCCGTAGAGCGGATGCACCGGCTCACCACCGCTCGCCGGGGAGGCGATGGCCGGGCGCCGGTTGCGCGGGCGTGCGCCCTTCAGGGGTACGCCCGCGCCGTCGCACACCGTCCCCTCCGCCAGGCCGCCGAGTTCGTCGCCGCTGGGCCCGGGGCCGATCACCGTCTCCCCGCAGTCGCCGCCCCCTCCTCGGGCACCCGCCCCGCCGACCGGAATCACCTTGTCGAGCAGGGCCTTTCCCGCCCGGTGTCCGTCGCGGACGGTTCGTGCGCGGCCGGCGACGCCCTGTCGTCCGGCACCGGCTCGCCCGGCCCGTGCCCGACGGACCGGGCCGACGGCACACAGGCCCCTTGCGGCGCAGAGCGCACGAACCGTCGCATCGTGCGCTCCGCGCACGCTGGAAACAGGGTCCGGTCGTTGTTTCACGGCGCCCTCCTCGGTGGTCCGGACGGATGCCGTCGGTCCGTCAGCCGCCCCTGGGAGGGTTCGAGGAGGATTCGGGGGGATCAGGGAGCCTCGGGAGTGCTGGAAGAGCGCCCCCCTGAGGCCCGCCCGAACATGGCCGAACACCCGGCCGTTGATGATTCGACATGACTGGCCCGGTGTCGACCGGGCAAGGATCCCCGTGAACGTGTTCGAGCAGGAGGGGAACCGACATCGACACGCGGGCGGGGGTCATGGAGAGGCAGGCACGGGGAAGCGGTCCGACGGCGATCGCAGGCACCTCGGCGACGAGACGGACGGGGGAGGGCACGGCCGAGGACGTGGCGGAGCAGGACGGGGCGTCGCAGCTCAGCCGCAGGCTCGGACGGGCGGATCTACGGGCGGTGCCCGAGGCGCGCCGCGCGGTGCGGGAACTGCTGCGGGGCTGGGGAAGGCCCGGCCGGTCGGAGACGGCGGAACTGCTCACCAGCGAGCTCGTCACCAACGCACTCGTGCACACCGACGACGACGCGGTGCTGACGGCCACCGTCTCACCGTCCGGCCTGCGGGTGGAGGTGCGGGACTTCGTGGCCCGCCACCCCCGGCCGAGCGTCCCCAGCGCCGACGAGGGCACGCACGGCCGGGGCCTGGTCCTGGTGGAGTCCCTCGCGGACACCTGGGGCGTGCGGGCGCAAGGCGGCGGAAAGGTCGTCTGGTTCGAACTGGGGGCCGAAGCCGCCTGAATGACAGGCCATGGGCGAGGGGCGATACGCAACGGGAAGGGGGCGCGACCGTCGTGGTCGCGCCCCCTTCCCGGTGGTACCTACCTGTCCGTCAGCCGAACTGCTGCTCCAGGTCCTTGAGCTTGCGCTCCAGGGAGTCGAGGCGCGGCAGGGCCATGGTGTCGTCCTCCGCGGTGAGGTCGACGGTGATCGACGAGTCGGACCCGTGGCGAACGGGCTGCAGGGAGGGCCGTGACCGTACGGGCAGCTGCTCCGCCGAGTTCGCTATGGCAGGCTCCGCGGACACTCGCTCGGCCGTGGCCCGCTCCAGCGCGGCCTGGGCCTCCACCTGACGGCCACCGCCGCCACCCCGGCCGGGGAACCGACCGTGACCTCGGCTGATCGCCTTCAACTGGGCCCGCTCGACCCGCTGCTGCTCGCGACGGCGCAGCTTGGTCTCCTCCTTGCGGACCTTGTCGTCGCGGACCTCCTCGACGGCCTCGTCCAGGCTGCGCACGTTCTCCAGGAGCATCAGCGACCACGCCTTGTAGGTCTCACGAGGAGCCCGCAGCCAGCGCACGACGCGGATCTGCGGCAGCGGACGGGGCACCAGGCCCTGCTCGCGCAGCGCGGCGCGGCGGGTCTGCTTCAGGGCCCGGTCGAAGAGCACGGCCGCCGACAGCGACATGCCGGAGAAGAACTGCGGGGCGCCGTCGTGGCCCAGGCCCCTGGGTGCGTGCACCCAGTTGAACCAGGCCGCGGCGCCGGCGAACGTCCACACGAGTATCCGGGAGCCGAGCGCCGCGTCACCGTGGCTGGCCTCGCGCACCGCGAGGACGGAGCAGAACATCGCCGCGCCGTCCAGGCCGAAGGGGACCAGGTACTCCCAGCCGTTGGTGAGGCCGAGGTTCTGCTGGCCGAATCCGACCAGGCCGTGGAAGGAAAGTGCGGCGGCGACGGCCGCACAGCAGAACAGAAGGACGTAGGAAGCGGTTCCGTATATGGCTTCCTTGCGCCTGCGGCGCTCCTCGGTGCGCTCCCACGAGTCGTCCGCGCTCGCGTTTGCCCCGGAGGAGCGCTTGCCGCGCGCGAGCACCGCCACCGCCGCCAGCATGCCCAGGAGCAGTACGGCGCCGGGAAGCAGCCAGTTCAGCGATATGTCGGTCAGTCTCATCTGGGGTCCCTTGCATTGGGATAGGGCGTAACGCCCGCCATAGTGGCCCAATCCCGCCGTCCCTCAGGGGGTTTCGGGGCAAGAGGCCGCCAAGGAAGTGCAAGGGGATGCCCAGGGCGACGTTCTGCTCGAACTGCCGCTTGAGGGGCGGGAGTTGAGTTCGAATAAGACTACCCGTACGGATGGTTCCACGGAAAGTTCCCGTGACACGTGAGAAAGTTGTGAATCGCCTGTAACCGAAAGGCAGTCTCGTCCGGGTGATCTTACGGGACGTGCGGGCGTGTCCTGTCACCGGGGGTGGCTGAGTGTGCCTGAGGCTCGCGCCTCAACTCGTCGCGGCGGCGGTGAGCTTGGTGACGCGGTCGGCGTCGCAGGTGCGCGGGCAGGTGGCGCAGGTGTCCTCGGGGCGCACCGTGTAGAACATGCAGCAGCTCGCCCGGTCCCGGGTGGGCAGGGCCTCGCCGTTCGGTCCGGTCAGCTCGCGGAAGGCCGCCGACCCGACGTACGGCTGCGTGGCGCCCGGCAGCAGGAGCTCCAGTTCCCGTCGCGCCCGTTCCTGCGTGCCCTCGCCGAGCAGATGGGCGACGTACCAGAGGCCCTCGACGATTTCGTCGGTGACCATCCCCCACAGGGCCCGACCGCGCCGTCGCGCCCGCGGTCCGAACCCGGCGAGCACCGGCTCGTGGTGCTCCGCTATCGCCGCCCGCACCTCCGCCCGCAGCGCCTCCTCGTCCCCGACCACCCTGGCGCCGGGCAGCAGCGCCGCCGGGTCGCCCGGCAGACAGGCGAAGGAGGAGGGCGGGCGGACGGCCATCCGCATGCCGTCGCCGGTGCGGTCGTACGAGACGTGCGTCACGGGGAGGCGGGGCACCCGGCGGTGCAGGAACCAGGGGACGGTGATCAGCAGGCAGGCGGGCCAGGCGTACCGGTGCAGTCCGAAGCTTGCGACGACGTCCGGGCGCGCCCGTTGCCCGTAGTCGCGGACGACCTGTGCGTCGTCCCAGACGAGGAAGGCGTCCAGCGCGGGTCCGCCCTGCGCGAGCTCGGCCGCGGCGACCCAGCCGCCTCCCTGGGGCAACGGTTCCGCGTGCTCCAGCTCCGTGACGGTCAGACCCGGGAAGACCTCCGCGAGACGGGTGTAGGCCGCCGCTGTGGCCGACAGGGCTGTGGGCATGCCGGGGACCGCCGTTTCGGGAGCGATTCAAGGTAAGCCTTACCTTACTCAATGTCGTCGGGATTTGAACTGGCGGCAAGTGCGCCTAAGGTGCTTGACGGGCGAGTAACAACCCGCCGTAATGACCCCAAGTACCGACAAGGCCGGAGGAGGCCCCGTGGAGCAGAGTGCCCAGGGCTCCATCGGTACGGAAAATCAGGCCGCGCAGGGAGCCGACGACGGTGCCCGGGTGCCGGCGCAGTCGCGCGGAGGGGCCGCCGAGTACGGACCGTTCGGTGAGGTGGGCGAGTTCGGCGAGGGCGAGGGCGCGGGCGCGGGCCGTGAGCGGTTCGGTCCGGCGGGCGACGTGCGCGGTGAGCACACGCACAGCGAGACCCCGATCCCGGCTCCCCGGCCGGTCGTCCAGCGCGCCTCGGTGCGCGGCCAGATCCTCGACGCGCTGCGCACCGCGCTGGTCGCAGGGGACCTGCGGCCGGGCGAGGTGTACTCGGCGCCGGTCCTCGGGGAACGTTTCGGGGTCTCCGCGACGCCGGTCCGGGAGGCGATGCAGCAGCTCGCGCTGGAGGGCGCCGTCGAGGTCGTCCCCAACCGGGGGTTCCGGGTGATCGTGCGGGGGACGCGCGAGCTCGCCGAACTGGCCGAGGTGCGGGCGCTGATCGAGGTTCCCGTGATGCTGCGGCTCGCCCGTACGGTGCCCGCCGAGCGGTGGGCGGACCTGCGACCCCTCGCCGAGGCGGGGGTGCGCGCGGCGGCCTCCGGCTGCCGGGTCACGTACGCGGAGGCCGACCGGGTTTTCCACCGGGCGCTGCTCGCCCTCGGCGGCAACGAGCAGTTGGTCGGGATCGCCGAGGATCTGCACCGGCGGTCGCAGTGGCCGCTGGTCGGCGGGCCCGTCTCGCGCGCACGCGCCGATCTCGTGGCGGACGCGACGGAGCACCTGGCGCTGCTGGAGGCGTTGACGGCACGGGACTTGGACGTCGTGCAGGCGCTGGTGCGTGAGCACTTCGCCGGCGCGGCCTGAGCGGACGGTTCGTTGCGGGGCGCGTGAGTGTGCCGGCCTGCTGGGGGCTGCCGCCCCCAGACCCCCGCTTCGGCCCTGAAGGGGCCTCGTCCTCAAACGCCGGACGGGCTGAAGTTGCCATGACCGCCACTGACAAGCCCGACTTAGCCAGGGCCCCCGACGCCCAGCCCCGTCAGCCCCGATCAGGACCCGTCAGCCCCACAGAGCCGTCCGGCCCCTCACCCCCGCCAGCCTCCCACCCCGCAAGCCCCGCAATGCTCCATCCCTCCCGGC
>NZ_JBITCT010000021.1:0-80710 GCF_044453465.1 Streptomyces sp. NPDC051677 | reverse complement strand
GCCCCGGCCTCCCGGCCCCGGCCTCCCGGCCCCGGCCTCCCGGCCCCGGCCTCCCGGCCCCGGCCTCCCGGCCCCGGCCTCCCGGCCCCGGCCTCCCGGCCCCGGCCTCCCCGGGCCCCGCCGGCCCCACGCCCCCGTGAGCCCCCGTCGCCCCTACGCCGTTGCTGCCGGGGGTGCCAGTTGTCTTGCCAGCCAGGTGGGTACGCCGCCCAGGAGTCGGAACAGGCGTCGTGCCTCCTCGCGCAATCGGGAGGCCTCGGGCTCTGTTTCCGCGTCCGCCAGTGAGGCGAGCGCGGGTGCTGTGCCCACCAGGTAGCCCAACTCCTCCCGGATGCGCAGGGATTCGGCGAAGCCGTGGCGGGCCTCCGCCATCTCGCCGTCGCGCAGGGCGAGTCCGGCGAGGTGGCGCCAGGTGAAGGACAGCAGCAGCGAGTCCGAGTGCTCCGCGGCCGCCGTGTGGGCGCGGCGGTAGGCGGCCCTCGCGGCCTGCGGGGAACGGGCGATGTTCTCCGCGAGCAGGCCCCGGCGGAAGTCCAGCAGCGCCCGGCCCACCGCGTCCGGCGGGATCAGCGCCGCCGCCCGGCCGAGCGCGGCCCGCGCCTCGTCCACCCGGTCGCGCACCCCGTGCACCGTGGCCGCGTAGGCAAGGTGCCCCCGTTCACAAGCGGCGGCGCCCCGCTCCTCGTCGTCGTGGGCCAGCGCCTCCGCCGTACGCAGTGCGTCCTCGGCGTCCTGCCAGCCCTGTTCGGTGTACAGGCACCGTTCCACGAGCAGCGCGGCCCGCTGGATCGCGCCCTCCGCCGTGTCGGGCGGGATCAGAGCCGCCGCGTCGGACCAGCAGGCCCGCGAGCGCAGCCGCCATACCGCCGTCTGGAGGGGGTCGTCACCTGAGGTCGTTCCGGTACCGGACATGGCGGTGTACGCCACGTTGCCCTCCCCGAGCGCGCCGTCGAGCTTTGAGTGGTGGCCGCATCTCAGCACGAATCGCGGCACCGAGCCAAGGGGGCGGGTGAAGGATTTCACAAAGTCGTGGGACTCCCTGTCCCCGAAGGTGGCTGTTTCTTGTCGGCCCGTTGTCAGCTCATGCGCAGGGCCAGGAAGAAGTCCAGCTTGTCCTCCAGGCGCGACAGGTCACGACTCGTCAACTGCTCGATTCGTCCGACCCGGTAACGCAAGGTGTTGACATGCAGGTGCAGGCGGGAGGCGCAACGCGTCCATGAACCGTCGCAGTCGAGGAACGCCTCCAGCGTCGGGATCAGCTCGGCGCGGTGGCGTCGGTCGTAGTCGCGCAAGGGGTCCAGGAGACGGGCGGTGAACGCTCTGCGGACGTCGTCCGGGACGAACGGGAGCAGCAGCACGTGCGAGGCCAGTTCCTGGTGCCCGGCGGCGCACACCCGCCCCGGCCGGGCGGCGGCCACCCGTCGCGCGTGCCGCGCCTCCTCCAGCGCCCCGCGCAGCCCCTCCGCCGAATGCACGGCCGCGCTGACGCCCAGCGTGAGCCGGCCGTCGCCGTCGAGACCCGACGAAAGCGGTTCCCGCACGGTCGTCAGGAGCGCGTCGGCGAGAACGCCGCTCTCGGATCCGTCGTGCTCGCTCGACACCGCGGGCAGCGGCACAAGAGCGACGGCCTCGTCACCGGTGTGGGCGACGGCGATGCGGTCGGAGGGCTCCGGGCCGGTGGCGAGCGGGTCAACCAGGATCTCCTCCAGGAGCGACTGCGCGACCGGGCCGGCCTCCAGGCCGCCGTCCTCCCACTCGACGCGCGCCACGACCACCTGCCAGTGCGGCGCGGCCCCCAGGCCCGGCAGCAGCACAGGCGCGGCCACCCGCAGCCGGGCCGCGATCTCCGCGGGGGCCGCGCCCGTCTGGACCAGCTCCAGCACCTCCTGCGCCAGACGCCTGCGCACCGTGCGCGCGGCGTCCCGGCGGTCCCGCTCCACCGCGATCAGCTGGGTGACGCCCTGCAACAGGTCGAGGCGCTCGTCCGCCCAGTCCCCGGCGTCGGCCTCGACGGCCAGCAGCCAGTCCGACAGCACGCTCTCGCGCACGTCCCGGCCCGCCCTCGGGGTCTGGGCGGTCTGCGGGGCGCGGCCGCCGCTGCGGATCGGGAACAGCGAGTACGTCGCCTGGCCGACCAGCACCCGGTGCGGTCCGGGCCGGCCCGTGCGGACGGCCGCCAGATGCTCCGCCGCGAGCTGCGCGCACACCTCGGCCGGCAGGCCGGGGCCCGCTGTCTTCGGGCCCGCGATCAGCCGGCCGGTGGGGGACAGGACCCAGGCGCGCAGGTCCAGGTCCGAGCCGAGCAGGTCCAGGACCACGTCCGGGCCGCCGCCCGCCGGACCCGAGGTCATCATCCGGCGGTGCCGGTCCACGACGGCCGCGAGATCCCCCGCGCGTTCGCCGGACACCTGCCGCACCACGTGCTCGGTGATCGTCGCGAAGGCCACCGACTCGTGCACCGCGAACAGCGGGAGACGGTGTCGGGCACAGGCCACGACCAGGTCCTCCGGGACGTCCCCCAGCTCCGCCTCACCGGCCGCGAGCGCGGCCACCTGGGCCTGCACCAGGAGCCGCACGAACGGCTCGGAGTCCGCCGCGTCCCGGCGCCACGCCAGGCCTGTCAGCACCAGCTCACCGCCGGAGAGGTAGCGGCTGGGGTCCCGCAGGTCGGTGGTCATGACACCCCGCACCGCGCGGTCCAGCTCGTCCTCGCCGCCGAGGAGCCTGAGGCCCAGCGCATCGGTGTCCAGCAGGGCGCGCAGCCGCATCTCGTCGCCGCCGTTCTGTGTCTCGAAATCTACGATGAATCTTGAAGGATGTGGCGGGAAGGCACCCGCCGCCGGTCCCGCCCTCCGGGGCCGGGCCGCTGCGGCGGACAGTCACGCACCGCATTCTTTGATTGCCAGGCCGTTTCCTACGTTTCCACAGGAAAACGAGGAGGTTACTGATGGCCTCCGTTCATACGAATCTACAAGATGCCCCGGTCGACCAGCCAACTCCTTCATGGTTTCCGTGACTGACCGGGTTGGAGCAAGGCGCTGTGTACTGGCCTCACTCCACGTGAACAGCACATGAACGAGCCGGGCCCGCCGCACCCGATTCTGGCTCGATCGATTCGGCCGTCGGTCGCGACCGGCAGCCGACACGACTCCGAGACGCACGAGACGAAGAAGAGAGCCGGTCATGGACTTCCTTCGCCCCGCCAGCTGGGAGGAGGCGCTCGCCGCCAAGGCAGAGCACCCCACCGCTGTGCCTATTGCGGGTGGCACCGATGTGATGGTCGAGATCAACTTCGACCACCGGAGGCCCGAGTACCTGCTCGACCTCAACCGTGTCGGTGACCTCTACGAGTGGGAGGTCGGCGAGAAGAGCGTGCGGCTGGGCGCCTCCGTCCCGTACACCCGGATCATGGAGAGTCTGCGCGCCGAGCTGCCGGGCCTCGCCCTCGCCTCGCACACCGTGGCCTCCCCGCAGATCCGCAACCGCGGAGGCGTCGGCGGCAACCTCGGCACCGCCTCCCCGGCCGGCGACGCCCACCCCGCCCTGCTGGCCGCCGGCGCCGAGGTCGAGGCCGAGTCGGTGCGCGGATCGCGGCGGATCCCGATCGACGCGTTCTACACCGGCGTCAAGCGCAACGCCCTCGCCCCCGACGAGCTGATCCGCGCCGTCCACATCAAGAAGGCCGACGGACCGCAGCAGTACTCCAAGGTGGGCACCCGCAACGCCATGGTCATCGCCGTGTGCGCCTTCGGCCTGGCGTTGCACCCCGAGACCCGGACCGTCCGCACCGGCATCGGTTCGGCCGCGCCCACTCCCGTGCGGGCCGAAACCGCGGAGGACTTCCTCAACGCGGCGCTCGACGAAGGCGGCTTCTGGGACAACGGGAACATCATCGCCCCGTCGGTCGCCAAGCAGTTCGCGGACCTGTGCGCCGCCGCCTGCAACCCGATCGACGACGTCCGGGGAACGGCCGGTTACCGCCGTCACGCGGTGGGCGTCATGGCCCGCCGCACACTGACCTGGGCCTGGGAGTCGTACCGCGGCGCCCGCCGCACCACTGAGGGAGCTGCGTGATGCGCGTCAACTTCACTGTCAACGGACGTCCGCAGGAAGCCGACGACGTGTGGGAGGGCGAGAGCCTGCTGTACGTGTTGCGGGAGCGGCTCGGCCTTCCCGGCTCCAAGAACGCCTGCGAGCAGGGCGAGTGCGGATCGTGCACGGTCCGGCTGGACGGCGTCCCGGTCTGTTCCTGCCTGGTCGCCGCAGGTCAGGCGGAGGGGCGTGACGTGGTCACCGTCGAGGGGCTCGCCGAGTACGCCAAGCAGCGCGCCGAACACGGCGGTTGTGGAACCGGTTCCTGCGGTACGTCGGGCGGGCCGGTCGACTCGGGCGCGTCGGGCGTCTCGGGGACCTCGCTCGACGAGGCCAAGGGCTGGCAGCCCAAGGGCCACGACTCCCAGACCGGCGAGGGCTCCGACCTCGCCCCGATCCAGCAGGCGTTCATCGACGCCGGCGCCGTCCAGTGCGGCTTCTGCACCCCGGGCCTGCTGGTCGCCGCCGACGAGATGCTGGAACGCAACCCGAACCCGACCGACGCGGACATCCGCGAGGCGCTCTCCGGCAACCTGTGCCGCTGCACCGGTTACGAGAAGATCATGGACGCGGTCCGCCTGGCGGCCGCCCGGCAGGGAGAGGCGGTCTGATCCCATGACCTCCCGCACTCACGGATTCGCTCGGGCGGGCGGCGTCCCCATCGGCGCTCCCGCCAAGATCACCCAGGGGTCCCGGACCAAGGGCGGCATCGGCGAGTCCACGCTCCGCCCCGACGGCACCCTCAAGGTCACCGGAGAGTTCGCCTACTCCTCCGACATGTGGCACGAGGACATGCTCTGGGGTCAGATCCTGCGCTCCCCGGTCGCCCACGCCGAGATCGTCTCCATCGACACGTCCGAGGCACTCGCGACCCCGGGCGTCTACGCCGTGATGACGTACGACGACCTGCCGACCCACGTGAAGAACTACGGCCTGGAGATCCAGGACACCCCGGTCCTGGCCCACGGCAAGGTGCGCCACCACGGCGAACCGGTCGCGATCGTCGCCGCCGACCACCCGGAGACGGCCCGCCGCGCCGCCGCCAAGATCAAGGTGGAGTACCGGGAACTGCCGGTCATCACGGACGAGGCCTCCGCCACCGCCCCGGACGCGATCCTCGTCCATGAGAACCGCGACGACCTCCCCCAGTCTCAGCTTGGTTCGACCGGGGGGACCCCCGTCATCGGTCACGTCCCGCACCCGAACATCGTCCACCGCCAGCCGATCATCCGCGGGGACGCGACCGAGGCGGCCGGGCGCGCCGATGTGATCGTCAAGGGCGAGTACACCTTCGGCATGCAGGACCAGGCCTTCCTCGGCCCGGAGTCCGGCCTCGCCGTCCCGGAGGAGGACGGCGGCGTCCACCTCTACATCGCCACCCAGTGGCTCCACTCCGACCTGCGCCAGATCGCACCCGTGCTCGGCCTGCCCGAGAGCAGGGTGCGGATGACGCTGGCCGGCGTCGGCGGCGCGTTCGGCGGCCGCGAGGACCTGTCCATGCAGATCCACGCCTGCCTGCTGGCCCTGCGCACCGGAAAACCCGTCAAAATCGTTTACAACCGTTTCGAGTCCTTCTTCGGCCACGTCCACCGTCACCCGGCCAAGCTGTACTACGAGCACGGGGCCACCCGCGAGGGCAAGCTGACCCACGTGAAGTGCCGGATCGTCCTGGACGGCGGCGCATACGCCTCCGCCAGCCCCGCCGTCGTAGGAAACGCCGCCTCGCTCGGCATCGGCCCCTACGTCGTCGACGACGTCGACATCGAGGCCATCGC
Source organism: Streptomyces sp. NPDC051677 (assembly GCF_044453465.1). NCBI lineage: Bacteria > Bacillati > Actinomycetota > Actinomycetes > Kitasatosporales > Streptomycetaceae > Streptomyces > Streptomyces sp. NPDC051677. Next base: position 74,843 of record NZ_JBITCT010000021.1, on the reverse strand, counting down.
CCTCTACACCAACAACCCGCCCTGCGGCGCGATGCGCGGCTTCGGCGCGGTCCAGGCGTGCTTCGCCTACGAGGCGCAGATGGACAAGCTGGCGAGGGAACTCGGCATGGACCCGGTCGAGTTCCGCCGGCTCAACGCGATGGAGCAGGGCAGCCTGCTGCCGACCGGGCAGGCGGTCGACTCCCCGGCGCCGGTCGCCGAACTCCTGCGCCGCGTCAAGGCGATGCCGCTGCCGCCGGAGCGACAGTGGGAGAGCAGCGAGGGGGCGGACGTACGGCAGCTGCCCGGCGGTCTGTCCAACACCACGCACGGCGAGGGCGTCGTTCGCGGCATCGGTTACGCCGTCGGCATCAAGAACGTCGGCTTCTCCGAGGGCTTCGACGACTACTCGACCGCCAAGGTCCGCATGGAGGTCGTCGCCGGCGAACCCGTCGCGACCGTGCACACCGCGATGGCGGAGGTCGGCCAGGGCGGTGTCACCGTCCACGCGCAGATCGCCCGCACCGAGCTGGGCGTCGCGCAGGTGACCGTCCACCCGGCGGACACCCAGGTGGGCAGCGCCGGCTCGACGTCGGCCTCCCGGCAGACGTATGTCACCGGCGGCGCGATCAAGAACTCCTGCGAGCTCGTCCGGGAGAAGGTCCTGGAGCTAGGGCGCCGCAAGTTCGGCTCGTACCACCCGGCCTGGGCCACCGCCGAACTGCTCCTGGAGGGCGGCAAGGTCGTCACCGACGGCGGTGAGGTCCTCGCCGACCTGGTCGACGTGCTGGAGGAGGAGGCCGTCGAGGTCGAGGCGGAGTGGCGGCACCGGCCGACCGAGCCCTTCGACCTGCGCACCGGGCAGGGCTTCGGACACGTCCAGTACTCCTTCGCCGCGCACCGCGCCGTCGTCGAGGTCGACACCGAGCTCGGCCTGGTCAAGGTCATCGAGCTGGCCTGCGCGCAGGACGTCGGAAAAGCGCTGAATCCGCTGTCCGTGATCGGCCAGATCCAGGGCGGCACGACCCAGGGGCTGGGCGTCGCGGTCATGGAGGAGATCATCGTCGACCCGAAGACGGCGAAGGTCAGGAACCCGTCCTTCACGGACTACCTGATCCCCACGATTCTCGACACGCCGACCATCCCCGTCGACGTGCTCGAACTCGCCGACGACCACGCCCCCTACGGGCTCCGTGGCGTCGGCGAGGCGCCCACCCTGTCCTCGACCCCGGCCGTCCTCGCGGCGATCCGCGACGCGACCGGGCTGGAGCTCAACCGCACACCGGTACGTCCGGAACACCTCACCGGAACGTGACCCCACGGGGTCTGAGCAGCTGACCTCCGGGGGGACCTCGTCCCCCCGGACCCCTGACCGTTCGTCTCGGGCCGTCCCCCGGGTCGTCCATTCCCAAAACCCGCGGGCTCGCCGACGGCAGCACCCGGGTGTCCCTTTGAACCTTGGGAGATGGCCCCATGACCCAGCAGTCACTGGAGCCCAGGACCACAGCCGACGACGCGGGCGAAGGCGCCCGCGTCCCGGCCGGACGGTCCTGGCTCGACCGGTACTTCCACATATCCGGGCGGGGATCCACGGTCGCGCGCGAAGTGCGCGGCGGCGTCACCACCTTCATGGCGATGGCGTACATCCTCCTCCTCAACCCCCTGATCCTGTCCGGCAAGGACGCGGCCGGAGACACCCTCGGCCGGCAGGCGCTCATTACCGCAACCGCTTTCGCAGCGGCTTTCACCACGCTGCTGATGGGCTTCTTCGGCAAGGCGCCGCTCGCGCTAGCCGCCGGACTGTCCGTCTCCGGCGTCCTGTCCTCCCAGGTCGCCCCCCAGATGACCTGGCCGCAGGCGATGGGCATGTGCGTGATGTACGGCGTCGTCATCATGCTGCTGGTCGTCACCGGCCTGCGCGAGATGATCATGAACGCGATCCCGCTCGCGCTCAAACACGGCATCACCATGGGCATCGGCCTGTTCATCGCGCTCATCGGTTTCTACAAGTCCGGCTTCGTGCACCAGGGCAAGGCGACCCCGGTCACCCTCGGCCCGGCGGGCGAACTCGCGGGCTGGCCCGTCCTGTTGTTCGCCGGCACCCTGCTGCTGATCTTCATGCTGCAGGCCCGGAACATCCCCGGCGCCATCCTCATCGGCATCGTCGGCGGCACGGTCGTCGCCGCGATCCTCAACGCCGCCGGGGTCGTGGACCCGAAGCAGTGGGCGGGCGGCGCCCCCGAACTGCACGGCAGCGCCGTCTCGATGCCCGACTTCTCGCTCTTCGGGGACGTGGAGTTCGGCGGCTGGGGCGAGGTCGGCGCGATGACCGTCGGCTTGATCGTCTTCACGCTCGTCCTCGCCGGGTTCTTCGACGCGATGGCCACCATCATCGGCGTCGGCGCCGAGGCGGGGCTCGCCGACGACAAGGGCCGGATGCCGGGCCTGTCCAAGGCCCTGTTCATCGACGGCGCCGGCGGAGCGATCGGCGGTGTGGCGGGCGGCTCCGGCCAGACCGTGTTCATCGAGTCGGCGACGGGCGTGGGCGAGGGCGCCCGTACCGGCCTCGCCTCGGTCGTCACCGGGACCTTCTTCGCGGCCTGTCTGTTCTTCACCCCGCTCACCGCGATCGTCCCGCAGGAGGTCGCCTCCGCCGCTCTGGTCGTCATCGGCGCGATGATGCTGATGAACGCCCGCCACGTCGACTGGGCCGACCGGGCAACCGCTGTCCCGGTGTTTCTGACCGTCGTCCTGATGCCGTTCACGTACACCATCACCACCGGTGTCGCCGCGGGCGTCATCTCCTACGTCGCCATCAAGGCCGCGCAGGGCAGGGCGCGGGAGATCGGGGCCTTCATGTGGGGCCTGACGGTGATTTTCCTCGGGTACTTCGCCCTCCACCCGATCGAGAGCTGGCTGGGCGTGCACTAGCCGCTCCGCTGGACGAGCAACGCCCCTCCACGCAACCGCAGTTAAGGAGACCCAGAGATGCTGGACATCGCCGAGGAGTTGAACCGGTGGGTCGAGCAGGGCCGTGACTTCGCCGTCGCCACCGTGGTGGCCGTCGGCGGCAGCGCGCCCCGCCAGCCGGGCGCCGCCCTTGCGGTGGACGCCGACGGCACGGCGATCGGCTCGGTCTCCGGCGGCTGCGTGGAGGGCGCGGTCTACGAGCTGTGCCGGCAGGCCCTTCAGGACGGAGAGTCGGTCCTCGAACGCTTCGGTTACAGCGACGACGACGCCTTCGCCGTCGGGCTCACCTGCGGCGGGATCATCGACATCCTCGTCACCCCGGTGCGGGCCGACGACCCCGTCCGCCCGGTGATCAAGGCCGCCCTCCAGGCGGCCGCCTCCGGCCGGGCGGCCGCGCTGGCACGGATCGTGAGCGGCCCGCCGGACCTGGTCGGCCGAGCACTGCTCGTCCGCACCGGCGAAGACGACGACAACGGCTCGTACGACAGCGGTTCCTACAGTGGTTCTTCCAGCGGTTCCTACGGCGGTGGCTTCGGCGCCCATCCCGAGCTGGACCGCACGGTCGCAGCCGAGGCCGCCGCCTTCCTCGACGCCGGGCGCACCGGCACCCTGGAAATCGGCGAGCAGGGCTCCCGCTGCGGGGCCCCGCTCACCGTCCTCGTCGAGTCGTCCGTTCCCGCGCCCCGGATGATCGTGTTCGGCGCCATCGACTTCGCGTCGGCGCTGGTCCGGGTCGGCAAGTTCCTGAACTACCACGTGACGGTGTGCGACGCGCGACCCGTCTTCGCGACGCAAACCCGTTTCCCGGAGGCCGACGAGATCGTCGTCGAGTGGCCGCACCGGTACCTGGAACGCACCGACGTGGATGCGCGGACCGTGCTGTGCGTCCTCACGCACGACGCCAAGTTCGACGTCCCCCTGCTCCAGCTGGCGTTGCGCCTCCCGGTCGCCTACGTCGGCGCGCTGGGCTCCCGTCGCACCCACCTCGACCGCAACGACCGGCTGCGCCAAGTAGGCGTCACCGACCTGGAGTTGGCGCGCCTGCGCTCACCCATCGGCCTCGACCTGGGCGCCCGTACGCCCGAGGAGACGGCGCTGTCGATCGCCGCGGAAATCGTCGCCGACCGGCGGGGCGGCAGCGGGGTGTCGCTCACCGGCGCGCACACGCCGATCCATCACGACGTGACGTCGGCGCCCGCTCGGCGGATCGGCTCGGCGGCCTGAGCCGCCGTCTCGCGCAGTTCGCGCGCGATGCGGGCGTTGTCCATCGCCCACCCGCTCTGCGGTGCGAGGCCGCTCGGAGTGACCCGGTGCTCGACGTCGGACCAGCGCGCCGCCCCCGGTGTCATGCGCCCACCCCGACCTGGGGCATACGGCCCCGAACAGTCACGGTCTGCGGAGCAGCCGGTTGACCGCCCGGCCGAACACGGTGCGGGCCGTGGCCCCGAGGAGCGGATCGAGGAAAGACGGCAGAAGCCGCACCCGCAGCTCCTCGCGCCAGACCACGCGGGTCCGCCCGCCCGGTCCCGGCCGTACCTCGATCTCGGCCCAGCCCAGGACGACCCGGCCCCGCTTCTCCAGCCGGCACCGGCCCGGCTCGTCGTACGTCGGCGGCTGCCACACCGTCACCTCCATCCGGTCGGCGAAGGCGAACGGGCCGAAACCCGTTCGCGCCACGAAGACCGTGCCCTCACGGGTCGGCGCGGGAGTGAGCACGGCAACGCGGGTGAGCGGTACGACATCGCCGTGCCGGGACCACTCGGTCAGCCGACGCCAGGCGTCGTCCAGGGAAAGCGGTGCCGTGCGTTCTAGCTGGAAAATGACCACGCAGAGATCGTAGGGAGTCAGAACCGCCCGGCGGAGGATTACCCTCCGGCTCACAGGTCAGCGGTAGACCCGCCCCGGCTGCGCCGCCCCGGGCGCCAGCAACTGAGGAACCGTCACGAAAACGTATCCGCGCTCTTTCAGCGCGTCGATGATCCCCGGCACGGCCGGTACGGTCCCGTCGTAGATGTCGTGCAACAGGATGATGCCGTCCCGGTCGGCCTGCGCGAGGACCCGGCGCTGGATCAGCGCGGAGTCGGTCGTCGTGTAGTCCTTGGCGGTCACCGACCACAGCACCTCGGCGAGGCCCAGCTCGCGGGAGATCTCGTGCACCGTCTCGTTCGTGCGGCCCTGAGGCGGGCGCATCAGGGTGGGCCGGCGGCCGATGAGGCGCTCTATCGCGTCGTTGGGGCGCTGGAGTTCCGCACGTATCTCGTCCGGCTCGATCTGCGTGAGGATCTTGTGGTCCCAGGTGTGACTGGCGACCTCGTGGCCCTCGTCGGCCATGCGTCTCACCAGCTCCGGGTACTTCTCGATGTGCCCCTGGCCCAGCAGGAAGAAGGTCGCCGGGACCTGTTTCTCCTTCAGGATGTCCAGCAGCCGCGCGGAGTTCTCGCTGGGGCCCGCGTCGAAGGTGAGCGCTATGCACTTCACCTCACGGCAGTCCACGGCGCCGAACCGCGGGGCGGCGGCCTGGGTGGTGGCCGCGGGGTGGGCCCGGGCGGCGCTCGGGGCGGTGGTGTCGAGGCTCCCGCAGCCGGTCAGGGTCACCGCCAGCGAGGCGGCGGCCGCCGAGAGGGCGACGGGACGCAACCAGGCCCCCGTGTTCTTCATCTTCCTGGTCAGAAAACGCATGCCGAGACTATACATAAAGGGTATACACCCCATGCATAGTCTCGGCGTCGTGCTCTCTCAGACCCTCACTGGGCGTAGAAGGTCGCGTCCCCCTTGTCCGTCGCCGTGCTCGGCGTCTGCACGTACAGCAGGTAGTCGTAGTGGCGGATGTAACGGCCGGCGTAGTTGTACGACTCGTACGAGATCCCCGCGGAGTCGGCGAGCCCGGCCCGCCGGTAGAAACTCGCGTCGGAAGCGAACGTCGACGTGCCGTCGGTCTTCTCCAGCCACACCTCGAAGTTCTTGTGCCGCAGGTAGTAGCCGGGGAAGTTGGCCGACTCCAGCGAGACCGTGCCGGTTCCCGCGAGACCGGTCACCACGCGGAACTGCGAGTCGGCGAGCGGGCTGACGTTCGCCTCGATGCGGGCCCGGTACTCCCAGTGGCGGATGAAACGGTCCGCGTAGTTGTACGAGGAGAACCGTTGCGGGGTGACGCCGTCGGCGACCGGGATGCCGAAGTCGGGCGTGCCGTCGGCCTTCCAGTACACCTTCTGCACGCGGGTGCGGCGGTTGGGGTCGTTCAGCGGATCGCCGGTGATGTCCTTGTAGCTGCGGTCGTGGTAAACGAGGATGTCGGACTTTCCGTCCTCGGACACCGTGAACGAGTTGTGGCCCGGCCCGTACTGCGAGGTCGAGGCGTTCGTCTTGAAGACGGGCTGCGATCCCTTGGTCCAGGCTGCCGGATCGGTCAGGTCGGCCGTCGCCGAGGCGGTCAGCATGCCGAGGCAGTAGTTGGCGTCGGTCGCGCTCGCCGAGTAGGTCAGGAAGACCTTTCCGCCGTGCTGGATCAGCGCGGGCCCCTCGTTGACCTTGAAGCCGACCGTTTCCCAGGAGAGCGTCGGCTGTGAGATCTCCGCCGGAGTGCCCTGGATCGTCCAGGGGTTGGCGAGCTTGGCGATGAACAGGCTGGTGTTGTTGTCCTCGGAGGGGTTGCGCTGAGCCCAGGCAAGGTAGCGGACACCGTTGACGACGAAGGTCGTGGAGTCGAGCGAGAAGCTCTCCCAGGCCGTCTTGATCTGGCCCTTCTCGGTCCAGGCCGCGGTGAGCGGGTTGGCGCCGGAGCCCTCGAGGACGTACATCCGGATCGCCCACACATCACTGGTGGACCCGGCCGCGAAGTACACGTACCACTTGCCGTCGATGAAGTGGATCTCCGGCGCCCAGATGTGGGCGCCCATGACCCCGCTGCTGTGCTTGGTCCAGATGGTGACCTCCTGGGCCGTCGACAGGCCCTGGATGGTCGTCGCCCGACGCAGCACGATGCGGTCGTACTCGGGAACGGTGGCGGTGAAGTAGTAGTAGCCGTCGGTGTGCTTGTAGATGTGCGGGTCGGCCCGCTTCTCGGCGATCGGGTTGGTGTACGTCACCGCGGGGGAGTCGGGCACGGCGGCCTGGGCGGGGGCGCCCAGGCCGGTGAGGACGGCCGCGAGGGCGACGAGGCCGGCCAGGAACAGCCGAACGGCGTTGCGTCTCAAGGGAGTTCTCCTGATGGGGAAGGGAGACAGAGAGGAAGGGAGACAGAGAGGAACGGAGACAGAGAGGAACGGAGAGAAGAGGGGAGGGGAAGTCGAGTCCCGGTGTCTTCGGCGGGCGGGCGCGGGGCTCAGGTGGTCGGGACGAGCCGCCACTGCTGGCAGGTGTTGTTCAGCCAGGTCCACTGCCGTACGTCCGTGCCGTTCGCGGTACCGCAGTTCGCGACGTCGGCGACCTTGCCGCTGTTCTCGCCGACGAGCCGGACGTAGTCGCCGCTCGCGGTGAAGACGAGCCGGAAACGCTGGCACTTGTTGTTCAGCCACGACCACTGACGAAGATCGGCGCCGTCCGCGGTGGAGCAGTCGGCGGTGTCCATCACCCCGCCGGTGGCCACGTTCACCAGCCGGCTGGTGTCGTCGCCCTGATCCTCGATCCGCCACTTCTGGTTGGCCCCGCCGGTGCAGCTCCACTGGAAGATGTTCGTGCCGTTGGCGGTGGCACTGCCTTCGACGTCCAGGCACTTGCCGCTGTTGCGGTTGACGAGGGTGTACGACGTCGGAGTCGTCGCCGTCTCGCCGGACGGGCCGGGGAGCGTCGTGCCGAGCGCGACCGGGGCGCCGAAGTTCGGGGTGCCGTCGGCGTTCCAGGTGAACTTCTGGGCGCGGGTCGTGCGGCCGTTGCCGCAGCCGCCGCTCGCGGACGAGTTGGCGTGGTAGACGATCCAGTTCTCGGCGCCGTCGGGCGAGGTGAAGAAGCCGTTGTGGCCCGGACCGTAGACGCCGTTCGCGTCACTGCGCTGGAAGACGGGCGTCTGCTTCTTGGTCCAGGACGCCGGGTTCAGCGGGTCGCTGCCCGTCAACTCGAGCTGTCCCAGCTTGTAGTCGGCGGTCTGGCAGGAGCTCGCGGAGTAGGTGAGGAAGGTGCGGCCGTCGTGGTACAGCGGCTCGGGGCCTTCGTTCACCGGTGAACCCGAGGTCTCCCAGCTCAGCGTGGGGCTGGAGATCACCGTGAAGGTGCTGCTGGACAGCGTGTACGGGTTGCTCATCGGTGCGATGACCAGACTCTGTGTGCTGCCGTTCACGAAACCGCTTCCGACGAGGTACAGCTTCCCGTTCGCCTGCAGGACGCTTGCGTCGATCAGCCAGCCGCCCGGGGTGAGGTTGGAACCGGTGAGGGACCCCTTGTAGGTGTAGGGGCCCAGCGGGTCGGTGCCGGCGCTCTCCAGGACGTGCGTGCGCTGGGAGTCGCAGCAGGCGGTGCCGCCCTGTCCCGCCGAGTAGTACAGGTACCAGTGGCCGTTGAACTGGTGGATCTCCGGTGCCCAGATGTTGTTGTTGCGGGTCGACGTGGTGTCCGACCACACCTGCACGGTGGGCGCGGTGGCGAGACCCGCCAGGGTCGGCGCCTTGCGCATGCCGAGGACGCCCGTGAACGTCGTGGTGATCAGGTAGTAGTCGCCGTCGTAGTACTCCCGCCAGGGGTCGGCGCCCTTGGCGGACTTCAGCGGATTGGTGTACGGGCGGCCGTCGGCCGCGGACACCGGCTGGATCGCCGCCACCAGGGCGACGAGGAGCGCCAACACGCAGACGAGCAGGGGTCTGCGGCGGTACATCCGAGGCATACAGGACCGTCCCTTGTCCATGAAGCCACCTGTTCGCAATTTCGAACATGGTTCGTAACTTCGGCCAGAAGATAGGGGGCCAGCATGTCCTCGTCAATGGTTTCGACGTGCCGTGATGTGGCTGCAGGGCCCGGGGTGAAGTGCGGCGACCTCCGTGCCGCCGGCCCGGAGTGGGTCTGTGCGGACCGCCGTGTCGTCTCTGCATTCACTGGCCACCTTTCCCGTACGCTCCGTGAAATTACTGGGGAAAGGTGGTCGGCTCGGCCCCATTCCGTCGTCGCCGACCGGCTCAAACCCGCTGGATCGAGCCGGGGTTCTGGCCTGAACCGGTCGTTTCCCCGGGCTGTATTACTCTTCCGGGTGACGAGACAGGTCTCAGCTTGGTTTCTGCCCTCGGGACTCCGATACGCTGATGCAGGTTCGCAAATGCCGGGGGCAATGAGTTTCCGCCCTCGAAAAGAAGGGGTACGAATCATGCCTCCCGTAGTTCCCCCGTTTCTGATCGGTCTCATCGCCGCACCCCTGGCCAAGCGGGTCGTCAAGCCGCTGATGCGAGGACTGGTGAAAACGTCGGTGGGCCTCGTGCTCGAAGTGAAGCGCGCCGCGCAAGAAGCCGGCGAGGGCCTGCAGGACCTCGCCGCCGAGGTCACCGCCGAGGTCGTCGCGGCGCAGATGGTGGGCAGTGGTCATCCGGAACCGCAGGCGCACCCGCAGACGCAGGAGCGGTCGGTGACTCAGGAAACGCCTGCCGCCGACGCCCAGCCCAAGGGGCCCGGCAAGGGGCGCACGCCCGCCGTCGCCACCGGCAAGGCGCACTGAACGCCCACGCCTCGAAGAAAAAACAGCTCGGGGGTCTGCTGAACATGACATTGCTGGTGGGGGCTGCGACCGTACACGGGCCCGCCCGGGAGAACGCGGAAACATACTCACTGAGAATGTGCTCGGCGATTCCGGGACGGCAACGTTGGAAGATTGCCGAAATGGCCGGCCGGACGCGTTTCGCGAAAGTCCTGGAAAGCGTTCTCGTAAAATATCCTGGCGTGCGAGCGGCAAAGGTCAGCGGGGTCACGGGAAGCGTTCTCGTCCTCCACGATCCGCACCTGGAAACCGGTGAGGTCGGAAGAATCATCCGTGATTCGCTGGCAGCTGTTTCCCGTACCGGACAACAGCGACCTGCCTCACCGCCGAGCCAAGGCGGCCCGGGCCTCGCCCCGGCCCCCGTCTCCGCCCCCACGCGCCCCCCGGCTCCCGCCCTGACCCTCGCAGGCGGTGCGACCGTGGCCGCGCTCGCCCTCGGCCCCGGCAAGCTCCTGCGGAAACCGCTCGCGGTCCTCGGCGCCGTCGTCACCGCCACCGTCCTCGTCGTACGCCGGGCCGTGCGCGCGGCAGCCGACGGCACGCACCCGCCCGGCTCCACCACCGACGAGGCGTCACCGCCCCGGCCGAAGTCCTCCCTGCGCTCCCTGCTCCACATCGTCGGCCCGCACAGACCCCGGCTCTGTCTCGCCTCCGGGCTCTCCGCCGCATGCCAGCTGACCGAGGTGGCGCTGGGTCTCTTCCTCGGCTGGATCGCGCTCGTCCTCATCAAGGGCGAGGCCGCACCTCTCCTCGCCCTCGGACTGACCGGCGCCTCGGCCCAGTTGTGGTTCCTCGCGGGCGCCGCCGCCGTGGCCTGCGCCGCCGTCGCCGGCCTCTCCTACGCGGCGGGCGTGGAATGGCGGCGACTCGGTCAGGCCGTCGAGCACGACTGGCGCAGCGCCACCTACGCCCAGGTACAGAAGCTCGAACTGCGTCATCTGGAGGGCGAGCGCACCACCCGCATCGCCGGCGTCCTCACCGACGAGGTCACCCAACTCGGCGCCTTCTTCGCAACCGCGGGAGGCGACGTCGTCCAACTCGTCGCCAGTTTCCTGGTGTTGGTCCCCGCCTTCCTCCTGCTGGCCCCCGAGATCGCCTGGATCGCCTTCCTGCCGATGCCGATCGTGGCCTGGCTGTCCTTCCACTACCACGACCGTGTCGCCACCGACTACAGCCTCTCCCGCGAGCACAAGGCCCAACTGCACAGCCAGTTGGTGAACAGCCTGGAGGCCGGCGCCACCGTCAAGAGCTTCTGCACCGAGGAGTACGAGGCCCGGCGCGTCGACGACCTCAGCGAGGTCTGCCGCGAGAGCACCCACCGCACGGACCGCTCCACCGTCCGCCACGCCGAGACGATCCGTGCCGTCACCACCGCCTCCATGACCGGCACCCTCCTGCTCGGCGGCCGCTCCGTCCTCGACGGAACCCTGCCGTTCGAGGTGTTCAGCCCCCTCATCGGCCTGCCCCAGCAGGTCCTGCTGCGGCTCACCCGGCTCGGCTCCATCGTCGACCAGTACCAGCGCACCCTCGCCGCCCACGAGCGCGTCCTGCGCCTGCACGCTCTGCCCACCGAACCCGTAGGCCCCGAACACCCCGTGGACGCCGACGACGTCAAGGGCGCCGTCACCCTCGACCGGGTCACCTTCGCCTACCCCGGCCGTCCGCCCGTCCTCAGGGACCTCTCCCTGCGCATCGCGCCGGGCCGCGTCACCGGCATCGTCGGCCCCACAGGCTCCGGCAAGACGACCATCGCCAAGTTGCTCATGCGTTTCCAGGACACCGACTCCGGCCGGGTCCTGCTCGACGGCCGGGATGTGCGCGACCTGTCCCGGCAGGGGTTGCGAGGCGCCGTCGGATTCGTGGCCCAGGACCCCTTCCTCTTCGACGGCACCATCGCCGACAACATCCGCTACGGCAGCTTCGACGCCACCGACGAGCACCTGGTCGACGCCGCGCGCATGGCCGAGGCGCACCCCTTCATCGAGGCCCTGCCGGGCGGTTACGAAACGATGATCGGGGAGCGCGGCGCGGCCCTGTCGGGCGGCCAGAGACAACGGCTGGCCCTTGCCCGGGCCATCCTCAAGGACCCGCCCGTCGTCATCCTCGACGAAGCCACCTCCGCCGTCGACAACGAGACGGAGGCCGCCATCCAGCGCACCCTGCGCACCTTCGCCGAGAACCGCACCCTGATCATCATCGCCCACCGTCTCTCGACGATCCGCAACGCCGACCGGATCCACGTCCTCGACAAGGGCGGCCTGGTCGCCGAACAGGGCACCCACGCCGAACTCCTCGCCCGCGACGGCCTCTACGCCGCGCTGTGGCACCTACAGGCGGGCGAGCAGGCGGCGTGATCCGCCCGGCCCCCGGGGTCGTCCCGCCCGGGTAACCGGCTTCGACCGGCCGACCGTCACCGATTCCCGTCCTTTCGGCAGCCTTCGCGTCTGCGCCTGCACCCGCGTCCCCCGGGTGGCGGCTCCAGCTCCACTCAGCATCCCTGGAGGTACCCCCATGTCTGCTCGCGATGACGTCGCCCTGCCCCTGACGGCGGCTCAGCGCGAACTCTGGCTCGCCGAACAGCGCACGGACGGGCTGATCCCCAACTACCGCATCGGCGAGTACGTGGACCTCCCCGGCCCCGTCGACACCGACCTGCTCACCGCCGCACTGCGCCAGGCCGTCACCGAGAACGAGGCCCTGCACGTCGCCTTCACCGAGGGCACGGACGGCGCCGACGGCACTGACGGACCGCGGCAGATCATGCGGGAGCCGAGGGACTGCGGCCCCCGCCACCTCGACCTGAGCACGCGGGACGACCCGCACGCCGCCGCCCTGGAGTGGATGGCCGCCGACCGTCTGCGGCCCCTCGACCTCACCCGGGACCGCCTCTTCAGCCAGGCCGTCATCAAGCTGTCGGACGACCACCACCTCTGGTACCACAGCTACCACCACCTCCTCTCCGACGGCCTCGGATACGCCCTGTTCGCCCGCCGGGTCGCGGCCGTCCACACGGCGCTCGCCGAGGGGCGCACGCCGGAGCCGACACCGTTCCCGCCGCTGCGCTCCGTGGTGGACCGCGACGCCGACTACCGCACCTCCGAACGCTTCACCGCCGACCGCGCGTACTGGACCGAGCGCCTCGCCGACCTCCCCGAACCCGCCCGCATCGGCCGGTCCGCGGGCCACCTCGCCGCCCGCTCGAGGCACACCCCGCTGCCCGCCGAACCCGTACGCCGCGCCCTGAGCACGCTGGCCGCGCGCGCCGGAGTGCGCTGGTCGCGCGTCCTGATCGCCGCCACCGCGCTGTACGTGCAGCGCCACACCGGCGCGCACGACCTCCTCCTCGGCCTTCCCGTCACCGGCCGCGGCCACGGCGACCCGGTCCTGGCGGCGACCCCGGGCGTGGTCTCCAACATGGTGCCGCTGAGGCTGACCGTACGACCGGAGACGTCCTGGTCGGGGCTGCTCGGGCAGGTCGACGCCGAGGTCCGGGCGGCGGTGCGGCACCAGCGCTACCGCGGCGAGGACATGCACCGCGACCTGGGCCTGCCCGGCGCACCGGGATCGGCCTGCTCCGCGGTCGTCAACATCATGTCCTTCGACAGCGACCTGCGCTTCGCCGGCCTGGAAGCGACCGCGCACAGCCTCGCCGAGGGCCCCGCCGCCGAATTCGCCGTCTGGTCGCTGGACCGTAAGGACGGCAACGGACCGCACCTCAAGCTCCAGGCCGCAGCCGACGCATGGGACGACGACGAACGCCGCGCCCACCGACACGGCCTGACGAGCCTCCTGGAGAGCCTCGCCGACACGGACGACGACTGTCCCGTCGGCCGCGTTCGCTTGCCCAGGCCCATGCCCATGCCCATGCCGGTGGCGACGCCCATGCCGGTGCCGACGCCCATGCCGGTGGCGACGCCCATGTCGGCGCCGACCCTGACGTCGGCGGTCGACGAACCGGCCTCGACGCCGGCGCCGCCCACCCACCTCGCCGACCTCTTCGAACGGCAGGCCGGCCGCACTCCGGACGCCGTCGCCGTCGTCGCCTCCGGCGCCACCCTCACCTACGGCGAGCTCGACGGCCGCGCCAACCGCCTCGCCCGGCTTCTCGCCGCGCACGGCGTCGGACCGGAGCGCCTGGTCGCGCTCGCGCTGCCGCGCTCTGCCGAGCTGGTCGTCTGCGTCCTGGCGGTCCTGAAGACCGGCGCGGCGTACGTCCCCCTCGACCCGGACCATCCCTCCGCCCGCCTTGCCGACCTCCTCGACGACACCCGCCCCGCCGTCCTGGTGACCGACGGCGCCACCCGGCCCCGGCTGCCGCACGACGTGACCGCCGAGATCGTCGTCCTGGACGCCCCCGACACGGCCGCGCGCCTCGCCGCCGCGCCGCCGACCGCCCCGCACGCGGACCGCGACCCGCGCCATCCGGCGTACGTCATCCACACCTCGGGTTCCACCGGACGCCCCAAGGGCGTCGTGGCCACCCACGCGGCGGTGACGAACCTGGTACTCCACCAACTCGGCGCGCTGTACCCGACCTCGGACGACCGGATGAGGGTGGCGCTGACCACCTCCCTCTCCTTCGACGCCTCCTGGGACCAGCTCGCCTGTCTGTTCGCCGGGCATGAACTGCACGTCCTCGACCGCAACACCTGGGCCGACCCGGAAGCCTTCCTCGCCCATCTCGCCCGCCACCGCCTCGACTTCGTCAACGCCACACCGTCGTACCTGCGGGTTCTGCTCGACCACGGCCTGCTCGGCGGCGGGGAGCGGTGGCGCCCGTCCGTGATCGTCGCCGGGGGCGAGGCCGTGCCGGAGCGCCTGTGGCAAGAGTTGCGCGCAGCCGACGGCGTACGGGTTCACAACTTCTACGGCCCCACCGAGTGCACCGTCGACGCGGTGACCGCTTCCCTGGACACAACCCCCCGCCCCGCGATCGGCAACCCGGTGACCGGTTGCCGCGCCCGCATCCTCGACAGTGCTCTGCAACCGGTTCCCGACGGAGCGCCCGGCGAGCTGTACATCGCCGGCGCCGGCCTGGCCCGCGGCTACCTGAACCGGCCCGGACTCACCGCCGAGCGCTTCATCGCCGATCCCTACGGCACGCCCGGTACGCGCATGTACCGCACCGGCGACCTCGTCCGACGCACCTCGCAGGACGTTCTCGAATACCTGGGCCGCGCCGACGACCAGGTCAAGATCCGGGGCTTCAGGGTCGAACCCGCCGAGATCGAGGCGCAGTTGAGCGGCCACCCGGCCGTGGCCCACACCTCGGTCGTGGCCCGCGTGGACGGAACTGACAGCGACAGGGGCGACGGCAGCGGTTCCCGTCTGGTCGCCTACGTCGTCGCCGAGCCGGGCAGCACCCCGCCGCAGTCGGACGAACTCCGCGCCCACCTCCGCGAGCGTCTCCCCGAGCACATGATCCCGGCCGCGTTCGTCGGGCTCGACGCGCTGCCGCTCACCCCCACCGGCAAACTCGACCGGCAGGCACTGCCCGCTCCCGCCGTCCCGGACGCCGGGGAGAGCCGAGCCCCGCGCACCGCCTTCGAGGAACTGCTGTGCGGACTCTTCGCCGACGTCCTCGGCGTCCCGCACGTCGGCGTCGACGACGACTTCTTCGCCCTCGGCGGTCACTCGCTGCTGGCCATGCGCCTCCTGGCCCGGATCCGCGCGGCCCTCGACACCGACCTGAGGCTCGGCGACCTCTTCGACGCCCCGACCCCCGCCGGCGTCGCCACCGCCCTGGACGCCACGGCCACGCCCGCGACCAGCTGTTCCGCCCGCCCCGCGCTGCGCCCCTACGAGCGGCCGGACGCCGTGCCGCTGTCGTCCGCTCAGCGCCGCCTGTGGTTCCTGCAGCGCATCGAGGGCACCGGCGTCACGTACCACATCCCACTCGCCCTGCGCCTGTCCGGCGCTCTCGACCGGACCGCCCTCGAAGCGGCCCTGCGGGACGTCGTCACGCGGCACGAGAGCCTGCGCACGGTCTTCCCCGACGAACGCGGCGTACCCTTCCAGCGCGTCCTGGACGCCGACCGGGCCGCGCCCCGCCCGACCGTCACCCCCGCCACCGAGGACGACCTCCCCGACCGGCTCACCGCCGCAGCGCGCCGCCCCTTCGACCTGGCCGCCGAACCACCCGTCCACACCGAGCTGTTCGTGCTCGCGCCGGACGAGCACGTGCTCCTCCTCGTCGTCCACCACATCGTCAGCGACGGGTGGTCCCTGTCCGCCCTGGCCGACGACGTCACCCGCGCCTACGCGGCCCGCTGCCGGGGCGAGCAGCCCGACTGGGCGCCGCTGCCCGTGCAGTACGCCGACTACACCCTCTGGCAGCGCGACCTTCTCGGCGACGCCGCCGACCCCGACAGCCTCTCCGCCCGCCAACTCGCCTTCTGGGCAGACAACTTGGCCGAGCTTCCCGAGCGGCTGGACCTGCCCTTCGACCGGCCCCGCCCGGCCGCGACGACCTACCGCGGCGAGCAGCTCCCCCTGCGCCTGGACGCCGAACTCCACCGCCGGCTGCGAGAGTTCGCCGGCGCCCACGGGGCCACCCTGTTCATGGTGCTCCAAGCGGGTCTGGCCGCTCTGCTCGGCAAGCTCGGGGCGGGCGCCGACATCCCCGTCGGCGCACCCGTCGCCGGCCGCACCGACGAGGCCGCCGACGACATGGTCGGCTTCTTCGTCAACACGCTCGTCCTGCGCACCGACCTCTCCGGCGACCCCACGTTCGCCGAACTCCTCGACCGGGTCCGGCGCAACGCCCTGGCCGCCTACGCCCACCAGGACCTGCCCTTCGAGCATCTGGTGGAGGAGCTCAACCCGACGCGCTCCCTCGCCCACCACCCGTTGTTCCAGACCATGCTCGCCCTGCAGAACGCCCCGCTCGGCGCGTTCGACCTGCCCGGCCTGCACGTCACGACGAACCTGGTCTCCACCCGCACCGCAAAGTGCGACCTCACCTTCAACCTGGCCGAACGCACCCACCCCGACGGCGCCCCGGCGGGCCTGGTCGGCGCCGTGGAGTACAGCACCGATCTGTTCGACCGGGAGACGGTCGAGACGATGGTCGTCCGCTGGACCCGCCTGCTGACCACGGCAGTCGCCGAACCGCGGCGCAGGCTCAGCCGGTTCGACGTCCTGACCGATGCGGAGCGCGAGCTGCTGCTGCCCGCGTCCACCAGCGTCGACGTGCCGATGACCGACGGCAGCCTGGTGGGGTTGTTCGAGGCGCGGGTGCGGGAGGCGCCGGGTGCGGTGGCGGTGGTGTCGGGTGAAGTGGCTTTGTCGTACGGGGAGTTGAATCGGCGGGCGAATCGGGTTGCGCATGCGTTGGTCGGGCGTGGGGTGGGTGTCGAGGACGTCGTCGCGTTGGCGTTGCCGCGTTCGGTGGAGTTGGTGGTGGCGGTTCTTGGTGTGTTGAAGGCGGGGGCTGCTTATCTGCCGCTCGATCCGGACTATCCGGCTGCGCGGCGGGAGTTCATGGTCGCCGACGCCCAGCCGGTGTTGACGGTGGATGACGTGGCGGCGTTGGAGTCGGAGGGTGTCTCGGATGTCGACCCCGGTGTGTCGGTGGACTGGCGGCATCCGGCGTATGTGATCTACACGTCGGGTTCGACGGGGCGTCCGAAGGGTGTGGTTGTTCCGCATGGGAATGTGGTGCGGTTGTTTGCGGCGACGCGGGCGTGGTTCGAGTTCGGGTCGGGTGACGTGTGGACGTTGTTCCACTCCTATGCGTTCGATTTCTCGGTGTGGGAGTTGTGGGGTCCGCTGTTGCATGGCGGTCGGTTGGTGGTGGTGCCGTTCGAGACGTCGAGGTCTCCGGAGGCGTTGCTGGGGCTGTTGGCGAGGGAACGGGTGACGGTTCTCAGTCAGACGCCGTCGGCGTTCTACCAGTTGATGCAGGCCGATCGGGAGAGTCCGGGCACTCGACTGGCGTTGCGTACGGTGGTGTTCGGCGGGGAGGCGCTCGAACCCGCCCGGCTTTCGGACTGGTACACGCGGCACGCGGACGATGCTCCCGTGCTGGTGAACATGTACGGCATCACCGAGACCACCGTCCACGTCACCCACACCGCCCTCACCCGGGACAGCGCGGTCGTCGGTGCCGCGAGTGCGATCGGGACGGCGATTCCCGACCTGCGCGTCCACGTGCTCGACGACCACCTGTGTCCCGTACCGACAGGTGTGGCAGGGGAGTTGTACGTGGCCGGGGCCGGGCTCGCCCGCGGCTATCTCAACCGGCCCGCGCTGTCCGCGTCCCGCTTCGTCGCCGACCCCTATGGCCCGCCCGGCGCGCGCATGTACCGCACCGGTGACGTCGTACGCCGCAACTCCTCAGGCGTGCTCGAGTTCGTCGGACGCGCGGACGACCAGGTCAAGGTGCGCGGTTTCCGGATCGAACTCGGGGAGATCGAAACGGCGTTGGCAGCCCATCCCGAGGTGGGTGACGTCACCGTCGTGGCGCGTCAGGACCGTGCCGACGACACCCGGCTCGTCGCCTACGTCGTCCCCACGCCCGGCAGCACGGCGCACGCGGCCACCCTTCGTGAACACCTCCGTGAACGCCTCCCGGAGTACATGATCCCGGCCGCCTTCGTCGTGCTGGAGGCGCTGCCGCTGACCGTCAACGGAAAGCTCGACCGGCGGGCGCTGCCCGAACCGCAGGTCGGCGGCGGTCTGGGCGCGGGCCGGGCGCCACGCACCCCGCAGGAGCAGATCCTGTGCGAGCTGTTCGCCGAGATCCTCGGTGTCGCCGAGGTCGGCGTGGACGACGGCTTCTTCGATCTGGGCGGTCACTCCCTGCTGGCCACCCGGCTCGTCGCCCGCGTCCGGGCCACCCTGGGCGTGGAGTTGGAGCTGCGCACCTTGTTCGAGGTCCCGACTCCGGCGGGGCTCGCCGCGAGCCTGGCGGGCGCCGGACAGGCCCGGCTCGCCCTCACGCCGCAGGAGGACCGGCCCGACCTGGTCCCGCTGTCGTTCGCTCAGCGCCGACTGTGGTTCCTGCACCAGTTGGAGGGCGCGAGCGCCAACTACAACATTCCGCTCGCCTGGCGGCTGGCCGGCCCGCTCGACCGCGCCGCCCTGGAACAGGCCTTCGCCGACGTCCTGGGCCGCCACGAGAGTCTGCGCACGCTGTATCCGCAGATCGACGGCACCCCGTACCAGAGGATCCTCGCGGAGTCGGCGGAGGAGGCCCGGCTGCGACTGAGGGTGCGGGAGACGACCGAGGCGGACCTGGACGAAGTACTGGCCGAGGCGCTGCGCCGTCCCTTCGACCTGGCCGTCGACCTGTCCCTGTACGCGGAGCTGTTCGCGCTCGGCACGGACGAGCACGTGCTCCTGCTGGTCATCCACCACATCGCGGGCGACGGCTGGTCCCTCGGCCCGCTGGCGCACAACCTCGCCGACGCCTACGCGGCCCGCTGCCGGGGCGCGGAGCCCGACTGGGCGCCGTTGCCCGTGCAGTACGCCGACTACACGCTCTGGCAGCACCGGCTGCTCGGCGACGCCACCGATCCCGACAGCCTGTTCGCGCGTCAGGCCGCCCACTGGACGAGCACACTGAGCGGTCTGCCCGAGCAGATCCAACTGCCCACCGACCGGCCCCGACCGGCCGTCGCCTCCCACCAGGGTGGCTTCGTCCGGGTCCGGCTGGACACCGAACTCCACCGCGATCTACGGGAGTTGGCGCGCAACCAGGGCACCAGTCTGTTCATGGTGCTCCAGGCCGGACTCGCCGCGCTGCTGAACAAGCTCGGCGCCGGCGACGACATCCCGGTCGGCAGCCTCATCGCCGGACGCACCGACCAGGCCCTCGACGACCTGATCGGCTACTTCGTCAACACCCTCGTCTTTCGCACCGACACCTCCGGCAACCCGACCTTCACCGAACTCCTCGACCGGGTCCGGGACGTGGCACTGGCCGCCTACGCGCACCAGGACCTGCCCTTCGAGTACCTCGTGGAGGCGCTCAACCCGGCCCGCTCCCTGGCGCACCACCCGTTGTTCCAGGTGATGCTCGTCCTGCAGAACGCACCCGGCGTCGATTTCGCCCCGCCAGGCCTGCGCACCAGCAGCGTCCAGCTCACCACCACCACGTCCAAGCTCGACCTGATCTTCTCCATGTCCGAACGGCACACGGACGACGGAGCCCCCCAGGGCATCGACGGCTTCGTCGAGTTCGCAGGCGACCTCTACGACCCCGAGACGGTCCAGGCCATGTGCGACCGCTGGGTACGTCTGCTGACCACGGCGGTCGCCGAACCGCACCGCAGGCTCAGCGACTTCGACGTCCTGGCGGAGGCGGAGAGGCGACTGTCGCTTTCCTCCGCCGTTCCGTCCGTCGTGGAGGACAGCCTGGTGGGGTTGTTCGAGGCGCGGGTGCGGGAGGCGCCGGGTGCGGTGGCGGTGGTGTCGGGTGAAGTGGCGTTGTCGTACGGGGAGTTGAATCGGCGGGCGAATCGGGTTGCGCATGCGTTGGTCGGGCGTGGGGTGGGTGTCGAGGACGTCGTCGCGTTGGCGTTGCCGCGTTCGGTGGATTTGGTGGTGGCGGTTCTTGGTGTGTTGAAGGCGGGGGCTGCTTATCTGCCGCTCGATCCGGACTATCCGGCTGCGCGGCGGGAGTTCATGGTCGCCGACGCCCAGCCGGTGTTGACGGTGGATGACGTGGCGGCGTTGGAGTCGGAGGGTGTCTCGGATGTCGACCCCGGTGTGTCGGTGGACTGGCGGCATCCGGCGTATGTGATCTACACGTCGGGTTCGACGGGGCGTCCGAAGGGTGTGGTTGTTCCGCATGGGAATGTGGTGCGGTTGTTCTCGGCGACGCGGGCGTGGTTCGAGTTCGGGTCGGGTGACGTGTGGACGTTGTTCCACTCCTATGCGTTCGATTTCTCGGTGTGGGAGTTGTGGGGTCCGCTGTTGCATGGCGGTCGGTTGGTGGTGGTGCCGTTCGAGACGTCGAGGTCTCCGGAGGCGTTGCTGGGGCTGTTGGCGAGGGAACGGGTGACGGTTCTCAGTCAGACGCCGTCGGCGTTCTACCAGTTGATGCAGGCCGATCGGGAGAGTCCGGGCACTCGACTGGCGTTGCGTACGGTGGTGTTCGGCGGGGAGGCGCTCGAACCCGCTCGGCTTTCGGACTGGTACACGCGGCACGCGGACGATGCTCCCGTGCTGGTGAACATGTACGGCATCACCGAGACCACCGTCCACGTCACCCACACCGCCCTCGACTCCTCGTGCGTCGACGACCCGTCCGGCGTGATCGGTACGCGGATCCCCGATCTGCGGACGTATGTGCTCGACCGATGGCTGCGTCCCGTACCGGCCGGCGTGGTGGGGGAGTTGTATGTCGCCGGTGCCGGGCTCGCCCGGGGTTATCTCAACCGGCCCGCCCTGACCGCCGAGCGCTTCGTCGCCGACCCCTACGGGCCGGCCGGCACCCGGATGTACCGCACGGGTGACCTGGTCCGCCTGCGGGGCGATGGCTCGCTGGAGTACGCGGGGCGTGCCGACGACCAGGTCAAGGTGCGGGGCTTCCGCATCGAACTCGGCGAGATCGAAGCCGCGTTGGCAGGCCATCCCGAGGTGGGTGACGTCACCGTCGTGGCGCGTCAGGACCGTGCCGACGACACCCGGCTCGTCGCGTACGTCGTCCCTGCCGGCACCGGGGCGGTCGACTCGGACCTTCTGCGGGGGTATGTGCGGGACCGGCTGCCCGAGTTCATGGTGCCGGCGGCGTTCGTCGCGCTGGACGCGCTGCCTTTGACCGTCAACGGAAAGCTGGACCGGAAGGGCCTGCCCGAACCGGAGTTCACGCCCGCCGCAGCCGGACGAGCGCCGCGCACTCCCCAGGAGCAGGTGCTCGCCGAACTGTTCGGGGAAGTACTCGGTGTCGAACGCGTCGGCCTGGACGACGACTTCTTCGACCTGGGCGGTCACTCCCTGCTCGCCACCCGGCTCGTCGCCCGCGTCCGCGCCGCGCTGGGTGCCGAACTCGAACTACGTGCCCTCTTCGAGACGCCGACCGTGGCCGGGCTGGCGGAGGGGCTGAGCGGGGCCGGGGAGGCGCGGCCCGCGCTGGCGTCGGCCCCGAGGCCGGAGCGGATTCCGCTGTCGTCCGCGCAGCACCGTCTGTGGTTCCTGCACCAACTCGACGGCAGCAGCCCCGCCTACCACATTCCGCTCGCCTGGCGATTGGACGGCCCGCTCGACCGGCATGCCCTGGGCCAGGCCCTCGCCGACGTGATGACCCGGCACGAGGTCCTGCGTACCCTCTACCCGACGTCCGTGGACGGAGTGCCCTACCAGCGTGTCCTGGACCCCGAAGAGGCCGGCCGGAACCTGCTTCTCACTGGGATCGCCGACACCGTCAAGACCGACGACACCGTCAAGACCGCCGACATCGACGAGGCCGCCGACATCGACGAGGCCGAACTGCCCGGGCTGATCGACCGTTCCGTACGACGGAGCTTTGACCTCGCCGTTGAACTGCCCCTGCGTGCCGAGCTGTTCACCACAGGCCCCGACCGGCACGTGCTGCTCGTCGTCGTGCACCACATCGCGGGCGACGGCTGGTCGCTGGGTCCGCTGTCGAGGGACCTGGCCGCCGCGTACGCCGCGCGCTGCGCGGGGCGGGAGCCGGACTGGGCGCCGCTGCCGGTGCAGTACGCCGACTACACGCTCTGGCAGCGTGAGCTGCTCGGTGAACCGGCCGACCCCAGGAGCCTGTTCGCGCGCCAGGCCGCTCACTGGACGAGCACGCTGAGCGGTCTGCCCGAGCAGATCCAGCTGCCCACCGACCGGCCGCGTCCGGCGACCCCGTCCTTCCAGGGCCGCCATCTGCCCGTCGCCCTCGACGCCGATCTGCACGCCGGACTCCTCGGCCTGGCCCGACAGCACGGCGCCAGCCTGTTCATGGTGCTTCAGGCCGCACTCGCCGCGCTGCTGAAGAAGCTGGGCGCCGGCGACGACATCCCGGTCGGCAGCCTCATCGCCGGGCGCACCGACGAGGCCCTGGACGATCTCGTCGGGTTCTTCGTCAACACGCTCGTGCTGCGCACGGACACCTCCGGCGACCCGACCTTCTCCGAACTCCTCGGCCGGGTACGGGAGTCGGCTCTCGGCGCGTACGCGCACCAGGAGCTGCCCTTCGACCACCTGGTCGAGGCGCTCAACCCGGCCCGGTCGCTGTCCCGCCAGCCGCTGTTCCAGGTGCTGCTCGCACTGCAGAACGTGCCGCGCGGCGACTTCGACCTGCCGGGCCTGCACTCCGAGATCCTGCCCGTGCACCACGCCACGGCCATGTTCGACCTGTCGTTCCACCTGGTGGAGCGCGGCACCGGCGAAGCGGCCGGCATCCACGGCTACGTCGAGTACGCCACCGACCTGTTCGACGACACCACCGTCGAGCGGGTCCTCGCCCGCTGGACGCGCCTGCTGCACGAGGCGGTCGCCCACCCGGACCGGCCGATCGGCCGCTTCGACGTCCTCCTCGACGACGAGCACGACCGGCTTCTCGGCGTGACCGAGGACGGGCCCACGACCGCCGCAAGCCTTCCCGAGCTGTTCCAGGCGCAGGTACGGGCTGCTCCGGACGCCCCCGCGATCGTCGTCGAGGACACCGTTCTGACGTATGCGCAGCTCAACGCCCTCGCCAATCGGCTGGCGCACGCACTGATCGGCCGGGGCGTCGGACCGGAGACGGTCGTCGCGCTCGTGCTGCCCCGCTCGACCGAGCTGGTCGTCGCGATCCTGGCGGTCCTGAAGACCGGCGCCGCGTACCTCCCCGTGGACCCGGAGTTTCCGGCCGCGCGCCGCGCGCTCATGCTGGACGACGCCCGTCCCGTTCTCGTGCTGGACGACCTGGACGACCTGGCAGCCCTGGACGCGGGCGACGGGCACACCGATCCCGCATCCGACCCCGACCTCGTGATCGACGGCCGTCATCCGGCGTACGTCATCTACACCTCGGGTTCCACCGGGCGGCCCAAGGCCGTCGTCATGCCGTCGGCCGCGCTGGTCAATCTGCTGCACTGGCACCACCGCGCCGTCGGCGGCGGCCCCGGCACCCGTACCGCGCAGTTCACCGCAGTCAGCTTCGACGTATCGGTGCAGGAAACGCTGTCAGCCCTGCTGTACCGCAAGACACTCGTGATCCCCAGCGAGGAGCAGCGGCGCAGCGCCGAACTCCTCACCGCCTGGCTGGAGACGCACCGCGTCGAGGAGTTGTTCGCGCCGACCCTGGTGCTGGAGGCGCTCGCCGAGGCGGCGGAGGAACACGGCCGGGACCTGCCCGACCTGAGGACGATCGCGCAGGCCGGCGAGGCGATGCGGCTGGGTGACGCGCTGCGCCGTTTCCACGCCCGTATCCCGGGTCGGCGACTGCACAACCACTACGGCCCGGCGGAGACCCACGTCGTCACCGCTCACACCCTCCCCGCCGACCTCGGCGACTGCCTGCTGCCGGTGCCCATCGGCCGGCCGGTCGAGCACACCCGCGCATACGTCCTCGACGCCGCGCTGCACCCCGTGCCTACCGGGGTCCCCGGCGAGCTGTATCTCGCCGGGGCCTGCCTGGCCCGCGGCTATCTGAACCGGCCCGGACTCACTGCCGAACGTTTCGTCGCCGACCCCTACGGGCCGGCCGGCGCCCGCATGTACCGCACCGGCGACCTCGCACGATGGCGTACGGACGGCGAGCTGGAGTTCCTCGGCCGCGCCGACCATCAGGTCAAGGTACGCGGTTTCCGCGTCGAACCCGGCGAGGTCGAGGCCGCGCTCACCGCTCACCCGACGGTCACGCGGGCCGCCGTCGTCTCCCGCGAGGACAGGCTCGTCGCCTACGTCGTCCCGGCCGCCGGGGCGAGCGTCGTACCCGTAGCACTCCTGGACCAGCTGCGCGACCGCCTCCCCGACTACATGGTCCCGTCGCACGTGGTCACCCTGGACGTCCTCCCGCTCACCCCCCACGGCAAGCTCGACCGTGCCGCCCTGCCCGACCCCGCCCCGGACACGCGGGGGAGCCGGGTGCCGCGCACCCCGCAGGAGCAGATCCTCTGCGACCTGTTCGCCGAGGTGCTGGGTCGCGAACGGGCCGGACTCGACGACGACTTCTTCGACCTGGGCGGCCACTCCCTGCTGGCCACCCGGCTCGTGTCCCGCGTCCGTGCCACGCTGGGCGTGGAACTGCCGCTGCGCCACCTGTTCGAGGCGCCCACCCCGGCCGGACTCGCCGCTCGCCTCGGCGAAGCCGCCGAGGCCCGCCCGGCCCTGACCCCGGCCCCGCGGACCGAGCAGTCGCCGCCCCTGCCGCTGTCGTTCGCACAGCGTCGCCTGTGGTTCCTGAACCGGCTGGAAGGCGCGAACGCCACCTACCACATGCCGCTCGCGCTCAGGCTGCGCGGACCCCTCGACCGGACCGCCCTCGTCGAGGCGCTCACGGACGTCGTCACCCGGCACGAAACGTTGCGCACCGTGTTTCCGCACACCGACGGCGTACCGCGTCAGCGGATCCTGCCCGCCGCCGAGGCCCGGATCCCCCTCACGGTCACCGAGGCGGCCGAGGCGGACCTCCCCGCGCTGCTGACCGCCGCCGCCCGCCACGACTTCGACCTCGCCACCCAACTACCGCTACGCGCCCACCTGTTCATGCTGGCCGAGGACGAACACGTCCTTCTCCTCGCGCTGCACCACATCGCCGCCGACGGCTGGTCCCTGCGCCCGCTGTCGACAGACCTGGCGACCGCCTACGCGGCCCGACGCGCCGGCCACGAGCCCCACTGGGCCCCGCTGCCGGTGCAGTACGCCGACTACACGCTCTGGCAGCGCGACCTGCTCGGCGACGAGTCGGTGCCGGACAGCACCTACGCCCGCCAACTCGCCCACTGGACGGACACCCTCACCGGTCTGCCCGACCGCCTCAACATTCCCGCCGACCGGCCGCGCCCCGCCGACGCCACCCATCGGGGCGGCCTGCTCACCACGTCCGTCGACGCCGGTCTGCACGGCTCGCTGGCCCGCCTCGCCCGCCGTAACGGCGCCAGCCTGTTCATGGTGCTCCAAGCCGGTCTCGCGGCCCTCTACACACGCCTCGGCGCGGGCACCGACATCCCCGTCGGCAGCCCCTTCGCCGGCCGCACCGACCAGGCGCTGGACGATCTCGTCGGGTTCTTCGTCAACACGCTCGTGCTGCGCACGGACACCTCCGGCGACCCGACCTTCTCCGAACTCCTCGGCCGGGTGAGGGAGAACGCCCTCGCGGCCTACGCCCACCAGGACGTGCCCTTCGAGCACCTGGTCGAGGCCCTGAACCCGGCGCGCTCCCTCTCTCACCATCCGCTGTTCCAGACGTTGCTGGCCGTCCAGAACGTCCCCGACGGCGACTTCGCCCTCGACGGCCTGGAGACCTTCCCGCAGCCCGTCCGCACCGGTACCGCCCGGCTCGATCTGGCCTTCGCCCTCACCGAACGGCGTCGCCCGGACGGCACGCCCGACGGCCTCGACGCCGTCGTCGAGTACAGCGCCGACCTGTTCGACGAGGACACCGTCCGCGCGCTGTTCGACCGGTGGGTGCGACTGCTCACCGCCGCCGTCGCGGCACCCGACCGCCCGATCGGCAGCCTCGACGTCCTCGACGCCGACGAACGGCACGCACTCCTGTACGACCACCACGCCGTCGAGATCCCGGAGACCACGTTTCCCGAGCTGTTCCGGCAGCAGGCGGCCCGCCGCCCGGACGCGGTCGCGGTCGTGTCCGGCGACACCGAGCTGACCTATGCCGAACTCGACGCGCGTTCCAACCAGTTCGCGCACGCCGTCGTGGCCAGCGGTGTGGGCGCGGAGGACGTCGTCGCCCTCGTGCTGCCGCGTTCGGTGGAGCTGGTCGTGGCGGTCCTCGGGACGATGAAGGCGGGCGCCGCCTATCTGCCCGTCGACCCCGGATATCCCGAGGCGCGCATCGCACACATGGTGGCGGATGCCCGACCGGCCCTGGTGGTCGACGACCTGGGATTCGCCGTCGGTCGGCCGGAGACGGATCCCGGGGTGCCGGTGGACGCACGGCAGCCCGCCTACGTCATCTACACCTCCGGCTCGACCGGCCGCCCCAAGGGCGTCGTCGTCACCCACGGTGGCGTGCCCAGCCTGGTCGCGGCGCAGGCGGAGCGGCTCGGCCTCGACGACTCCAGCCGGGTACTCCAGCTCAGCTCGCCGAGCTTCGACGCCTCCTTCTGGGACCTGTGCGCCGCACTGCTCACCGGAGCCCGCCTGGTCCTGGCGCCGGCCGATTCTCCTTTGACCGGCCTGACGTCGGACATCACGCATGTGACGTTGCCGCCGTCGGTGTTGGCGGCGGTGGAGGAGTTGTCGGTTGCGACGTTGGTGGTGGCGGGGGAGGCGTGTGGGCCGGAGTTGGTGGCGCGGTGGGCTTCCGGTCGGCGGATGATCAATGCGTACGGTCCGACGGAGACGACGGTGTGCGCGACGATGAGCGGGCCGTTGGCGGTGTCGGGGGGTGTGCCGTCGATCGGGCGGGCGATCGCCAATGCGCGGGTGTATGTGCTTGATGCGGGGTTGCAGCCTGTGCCGGTGGGGGTGCCGGGTGAGTTGTATGTGGCGGGTGCGGGGCTTGCGCGGGGGTATCTGCGGCAGCCGGGTCTGTCCGCTTCCCGGTTCGTGGCCGATCCGTTCGGTGCGTGTGGTGCTCGTATGTATCGCACGGGTGATGTGGTGCGGTGGCGTGGGGATGGGGAGTTGGAGTTCGTCGGTCGTGCCGACGAGCAGGTGAAGGTGCGGGGGTTCCGGGTCGAGCCCGGCGAGATCGAGGCCGCGCTCACCGCCCATCCCGCCGTGGCGCACGCCGTCGTGGCCGTACGGCAGGAGCGGCTCGTCGGCTATGCCGTGGCCGAACGCGACGCCGACCCCCGGTCGACCGTACTGCTCGCGTTCCTGCGGGAGCGGCTCCCGGAGCACCTGGTGCCCAGCGCGGTCGTCCTGCTGGACGCACTGCCGCTGACCCCCAACGGCAAGCTCGACAAGGCGGCGCTGCCCACCCCGGACCTCGCGTCCGAGGCCCCCGGACGGGCGCCGCGCACCCCGAGGGAACAGCTGCTGGCCGGGCTGTTCGCCGAGGTGCTGGGCGTCGAACGGGTCGGTCTCGACGACGGATTCTTCGACCTGGGCGGACATTCCCTGCTCGCCACCCGGCTCGTCTCCCGCGTCCGGACCGTGCTCGGCGCCGAACTCGCCCTCCGCACCCTCTTCGAGACGCCCACCGTGTCCGGGCTCGCCGCGGCGCTCGACGGAGCCGACCGGGCCAGGCCCGCGCTGACGGCCGCCGACCGGCCCGAACGGCCACCCCTGTCGTTCGCGCAGCGCCGGCTGTGGTTCCTCCAGCAGCTGGACGGCCCCGGCGCGAGCTACAACATCCCCCTCGCCCTGCGCCTGTCCGGACGCCTCGACGAGCGGGCGCTGACCGAGGCCCTCGCGGACGTCGTCGCCCGGCACGAGACCCTGCGCACGGTCTTCCCCGAGGCGCACGGCACGCCGTACCAGAGGGTGCTGGACGCCGACACCGCACGCCCACGGCTGCACGCGACGCACACCGACGTCTCCCGGCTGGCGGAGGCGCTCACCGAAGCCGCCCGCCGTCCCTTCGACCTGTCCGTCGAAGTCCCGCTCCGCGCCCACCTGTTCGTCCTGTCGGAGGACGAGCACGTGCTGCTGCTCGTCATGCACCACATCGCCGGCGACGGATGGTCCACGGGGCCGCTCTCCCGCGACCTCGCCGAGGCGTACGCGGCCCGGAGCGTGGGGCACAAGCCCGAGTGGGCGCCGCTGGCCGCCCAGTACGCCGACTACACCCTCTGGCAACGCGAACTGCTCGGCGACCCGGCCGCCCCCGACAGCGTCTTCACCTCCCAACTCGCCTACTGGAAACAGCGGTTGGACGGCCTTCCGGAGCAGCTCCGGCTGCCCGCCGACCGACCTCGGCCGGCCGTCGCCTCCTACCGGGGCGAGCATCTGCTCGTCGAGCTGAACGCCGAACTGCACGCCGGACTGGTGCGGCTGGCGCGCCGGTCGGGCGCGAGCCTGTTCATGGTGCTGCGGGCCGCCCTCGCCGCCCTGTTCACCCGCCTCGGCGCGGGCACCGACATCCCTGTCGGCAGCCCCATCGCCGGCCGCACCGACCAGGCCCTCGACGACCTCGTCGGGTTCTTCGTCAACTCGCTCGTCCTGCGCACCGACACCTGCGGCGATCCCTCGTTCGAGGAGCTCGTGCGCCGGGTCCGGGAGGACGCGCTGGGCGCCTACGCCCACCAGGACCTGCCGTTCGAGACCCTCGTCGAGGAAATCAACCCGGCTCGCTCGCTCTCCCAGCACCCCTTGTTCCAGGTGATGTTCGCCCTGCAGAACGCGCCGATGGGCGAGTTCGACCTGCCCGGGCTGCGGGTCGCGCCCGTGACCGTGCCCACCGGCACCGCCAAGTTCGACCTCGGCTTCAACCTGTACGAACGGCACGCCGGCGACGGCTCCCCGGCGGGCATCGCGGGCGCGGTCGAGTACGCCACCGACCTGTACGACCGGGCCACGGTGGCCGACCTCGTGGACCGCTGGAGCCGGCTGCTGCACGCCGTCGTCGCCGACCCCGCTCGGCCCGTCGGCCGCATCGACCTCCTCTCCGCCGACGAACGCCGTCGCCTGCTGCACGACGCCAACGACACCGCCGTACCCGTCGATCCGGTACCGCTGCCGACCGCTTTCGCGCGCCAGGTACGGGCCACGCCCGACGCGGTGGCCCTGGTGTCCGGCGACACCGAGCTGACGTACGCCGAACTCGACGCGCGCGCGAATCAGTTCGCGCACGCCGTCGTGGCCAGTGGGGTGGGCGCGGAGGAGATCGTCGCCCTCGTGCTGCCGCGTTCGGTGGAGCTGGTCGTGGCGATCCTGGGGACGATGAAGGCGGGCGCCGCCTACCTGCCCGTCGACCCCGGATATCCCGAGGCGCGCATCGCGTACATGCTCGACGACGCTCAACCGTCCCTCACGGTCCGGGACCTGCACTTCACCGCCGGTCAGCCGGAGAGCGATCCCGGGGTGCCGGTGGACGTGCGACAGCCCGCCTACGTCATCTACACCTCCGGCTCGACCGGCCGCCCCAAGGGCGTCGTCGTCAGTCACGCGGGCATCGCGCACCTGGTGGCCGCGCAGGTCGAGCGGTTCGCCGTCGACGCGACCAGCCGGGTGCTGCAGTTCGCCTCGCCCAGCTTCGACGCGTCCGTGTCCGAGTTGTACACCGCCCTGCTCACCGGAGCGACCCTCGTCCTTCCGCCGCCGAACGACCCGCTCGCGGGCCTGACGTCGGGCATCACGCATGTGACGTTGCCGCCGTCGGTGTTGGCGGCGGTGGAGGAGTTGTCGGTTGCGACGTTGGTGGTGGCGGGGGAGGCGTGTGGGCCGGAGTTGGTGGCGCGGTGGGCTTCCGGTCGGCGGATGATCAATGCGTACGGTCCGACGGAGACGACGGTGTGCGCGACGATGAGTGGGCCGTTGGCGGTGTCGGGGGGTGTGCCGTCGATCGGGCGGGCGATCGCCAACGCGCGGGTGTATGTGCTTGATGCGGGGTTGCGGCCTGTGCCGGTGGGGGTGCCGGGTGAGTTGTATGTGGCGGGTGCGGGGCTTGCGCGGGGGTATCTGCGCCGGCCGGGTCTGTCCGCTTCCCGGTTCGTCGCGGATCCGTTCGGTGCGTGTGGTGCTCGTATGTATCGCACGGGTGATGTGGTGCGGTGGCGTGGGGATGGGGAGTTGGAGTTCGTCGGTCGTGCCGACGAGCAGGTGAAGGTGCGGGGGTTCCGGGTCGAGCCCGGCGAGATCGAGGCCGCGCTCACCGCCCATCCCGCCGTCGGACGTGCCGTCGTGGCCGTACGCGGCGAACGACTGGTCGGCTATGTCGTGCCCGCCGCCGAGACGGCCGTCACGTCCCTGCCGGAGCGGGACCACGGCCGCGAGCAGGACCACATCGCCGGCTGGCGGGAGATCTACGACGCCCTGCCGGTCAGGTCCGCGCAGGCCGCACTCGGCGAGAACTTCACCGGCTGGAACAGCAGTTACGACGGACTTCCCGTCCCCGAGGCGGAGATGCGGGAGTGGCGGGACGCCACCGTGGCCCGCATCCGGGCGTTGAAGCCCCGTCGGGTCCTGGAGGTCGGCGTCGGCACAGGACTGCTGCTGGCACGGCTCGCGCCGGACTGCGAGACGTACTGGGCCACCGACTTCTCCGCCACCGCCGTCGACGCCCTCGGCGAGCAGCTGAGCCGGGACCCGGAGCTGGCGGAGCGGGTCGTGCTGCGCACCCGGCCCGCGCACGACATCGCCGACCTGCCCGGCGGGTTCGACACCATCGTGCTCAACTCGGTCGTCCAGTACTTCCCCAGCGCCGCATACCTCCTCGACGTCGTCCGGAAGCTGACCTCGCTCCTCGCGCCCGGCGGCGCCCTGTTCATCGGCGACGTGCGCAACCTGCGGTCGCAGCGGTCACTGGCCACGGCCGTCCAACTGCACCAGGACGTCGACACCGACCCCGTGGAGGTTCGCCGGGCCGTCGAGCGGGCGCTGCGCACCGAGGAGGAACTCCTCGTCGATCCCGACTTCTTCGCCGCCCTGCGGCAGGGCCCGGGGCGGGCTGACGCGGTCGACGCGATCGGCGCGGTCGTCGTCGAGGTCAAGCGCGGCCGGCACCACAACGAGCTCACCCGCCACCGCTATGACGTCACCCTGCACACCCGGCCCGCCGGGAAGTGGAACGGTTTCACGGAGGCCGCCTGGGGCCGTGCCGTGGCCACGCCGGACGACGTACGCGACCTCGTGGCGGCGCAGAACCCGCCGGTCCTGCGGATCACGGGTGTGCCCGACGCCCGCGTGAGCGAGGAGGCGGCCGCGGACCGCGCGGTGCACGGGGACGACGCCGGCGCCGGGACCGGTTCCGGTTCCGGTGCGGCTCTTGCCGTCGACCCCGAGCTCTGGCACGCACTGGCGGCTTCCACGGGCCGCCGGGCGCACGTCACCTGGTCGCCCGACGCCCCGGACGCCCTCGACATCGTGCTCGTCGACCCGGCGCGGGCGGACGACCCGGACGCTCCGGTCGAGGCGTACCGGCCGGCCCGCCGCACCGGGGTGTTCACCAACACGCCCGCCGTCGGCCGCACCCCCGGCTCCCTCGTCCGCGACCTGCGGGACTTCGTACGCGCACGGCTACCCGAACACCTCGTACCGTCCCAGTTCGTCGTACTCGACGAACTACCGCTCACCGCCGGCGGAAAGCTGGACCGGGCCGCCCTGCCCGCCCCCGCCGCGGCTGAGAGCCGGGGGAGCGGCCGCACGGGCCGGGAGCCGCGCACTCCGCAGGAAGAGCTGCTCGCCCACCTGTTCGCCGAGGTGCTCGGTGTGGGCCGGGTCGGCGTCGACAGCAGCTTCTTCGACCTGGGCGGACACTCCCTGCTCGGCACCCGGCTGATCTCCCGTGTCCGGGCGGCCCTGGGCGTCGAACTCGACGTCCGCGCCCTGTTCGAGGCGCCCACGCCGGCCCTGCTCGCCGAACGCATCGACGAGGCCGGGGAGGCCCGGACCCCGCTCACCGCCCGCACGGAGCGTCCCGAGCGGGTGCCGCTGTCGTACGCCCAACGGCGGCTGTGGTTCCTGCACCGGATGGAGGGGCCGAGCGCCGCCACGTACGTCATGCCGCTGGCGCTGCGGCTGACCGGGCCCCTCGACCGGACGGCGCTGCGGCTGGCCCTCGGTGACGTCGTCGCCCGGCACGAAAGTCTGCGGACGGTGTTCCCGGAGACCGACGGTGTACCCCACCAGCTCGTTCTGGACGTCCGCCCGGAGCTGCCGGTCACCGAGGCCGACGGGACGCGGCTGCCGGAGCTGCTCGCCGGCGCCGCCCGGCGCGGCTTCGACCTCGGCGTCGAGCCGCCGCTGCGGGCCGAACTGTTCGCGCTCGCACCCGACGACCACGTCCTGCTGGTCGCCGTCCATCACATCGCCGGGGACGGCTGGTCGATGGGACCGCTGTCCCGGGACCTGGCGACCGCCTACACGGCCCGGAGGGAGGGCGAGACGCCCGACTGGTCGCCTCTGCCGGTGCAGTACGCCGACTACGCCCTGTGGCAGCGGGAGTTGCTCGGCGAAGCGGCCGACGAAGACAGTCGGCTCGCCGCCCAACTCGCTTACTGGACACAGATGTTGGCGGGCCTGCCGGCGCAGATCCCGTTGCCGGCCGACCGGCCGCGCCCCGCGGTCGCCTCGCAGCGCGGCGCCACCTTGCCGATCCGCCTCGACGCCCGACTCCACCGCGCCTTGCGGGACTTCGCCGCCGAACACGGCGCCAGCATGTTCATGGCCCTGCAGGCCGGTCTCGCGGCGCTGCTCAGCCGCCTAGGGGCCGGCAGCGACATTCCCGTCGGCAGTCCGGTGGCCGGACGTACCGACCAGGCGCTGGACGATCTCGTCGGGTTCTTCGTCAACACGCTCGTGCTGCGCACGGACACCTCCGGGGATCCGACCTTCACCGAACTCCTGGGCCGGGTGCGGGAGACCGCGCTCGCCGCCTACGCCCACCAGGACGTGCCCTTCGAGCACCTCGTCGAGGTCCTCAACCCCACCCGCTCGCTCTCCCACCACCCCCTCTTCCAGGTGATGCTGGCCCTGCAGAACGCCCCCGGCGGCGGCTTCGGCCTGGCCGGGCTGACGACCGAGCCGGTGGCCGTGCCGACCGGGACCGCCCGCTGCGACCTCACCCTCAGCCTCGCCGAGCAGTACGCCGACGACGGCGCCCCGGAGGGACTCGTCGGCGCGGTCGAGTACGCCACCGACCTGTTCGACGCGCCCACCGTGGCCACCCTCGTGGCCCGCTGGGTCCGCCTGCTGGAGGCGGTCGTGGCGCGGCCCGGGGAACCCGTCGGCGGCATCGACCTGCTGTCGGACGAAGAGCGCCACCGGCTCCTGGTCGGCCACAACGACACCGGGGCCGTGCTGCCCGCGGCCCGCTCCCTGCCGGAACTGTTCGCCGAGCGGGTCCGGGCCACCCCGGACGCGGTGGCCGTGGCGAGCGGCGACGACACGCTCACCTATGCGCAGCTCGACGCCCGCGCCAACCGTCTCGCTCATGCGCTCGCGGGTCAGGGTGTGGGCGCGGAGACACCGGTCGCCGTGCTCATGGAACGCTCGGCCGACCTGGTCGTGGCGATCCTGGGCGTCGTCAAGGCGGGCGGCGGATACGTGCCGCTCGACCCCGGATTCCCGCCCGCCCGCATCGACCTCGTCGTCCGCGAGACCGGCGCCGCCCTCGTCCTCACCGAGGACGTGCTCACCGCTCTGCTGGCCGCCGAGCCCCGCACTCACGCACCCCAAGTAGGCTGCCGCCCCGACCAGTTGGCGTACGTGATGTACACCTCCGGCTCCACCGGCCGTCCCAAGGGGATCGCCGTCACCCACGCCGACGTGGCCGGGCTCGCCCTCGCGCCGTGCTGGGGCGCCCACGAGCGGGTGCTGCTGCACGCGCCGACCGCGTTCGACGCGTCCACCTATGAACTCTGGGCGCCGCTGCTGACCGGCGGCCGGATCGTCGTCGCCCCGCCGGGCCGCCTCGACGTACGGGAGTTGTGCGCGACGATCACCCGACAGCAGGTGACCGGGCTGTGGTTGACGGCCGGACTGTTCCGGGTCGTCGCCGAGGAGGAGCCCGCCGGGCTCACCGGGGTGCGCGAGGTGTGGACCGGCGGTGACGTGGTGTCCGCGACGGCCGTCGCCCGGGTGATGGACGCCTGCCCGGGCATCCGGGTCGTCAACGGCTACGGCCCGACCGAGACCACCACGTTCGCTGCCCACCACCGCATGGACGGCCCGCCCGACCCCGCCCGTTCCGTGCCCCTCGGCCGCCCCATGGCCGGCATGCGGCTGTACGTCCTCGACGACCGGCTGCGCCCCGCCCCGGCCGGCGTCGTGGGCGAGCTGTACATCGCGGGGACGGGCGTCGCCCGCGGCTACGCCGGCCGGCCCGCCGCCACCGCCGAGCGCTTCACCGCCGACCCCTACGGTCCGCCCGGGGCCCGGATGTACCGCTCCGGCGACCTGGCCCGGTGGCTCGACGACGGCGCCCTGGAGTTCGCGGGCCGCGCCGACGACCAGGTCAAGCTGCGGGGCTTCCGGGTCGAGCCCGGCGAGGTCGAGGCCGCCCTCGCCCGCTGCCCCGGCGTCGCCCAGGCGGCGGTCGTCGCCCGCGAGGACCGGCCCGGCGACAAACGGCTCGTCGCCTACGTCGTCCCCGGCGGCGGCGCCCCGCCCGGACCGAGCACCGGCGTCGAAACCGCTTCCGGAAACGGCGCCCCGACCACGACCGCGGCCGAAACCACGACCGCGACCGCATCCGGGACACCGGCCGCAACCGGTTGCTTCGACCCGCACGCCCTCGCCGACCGCCTCCGGCGTGACCTGCCCGCTCACCTCGTCCCCGCCGCCTTCGTCGCCCTCGACGCGCTTCCGCTGACCGTCAACGGCAAGCTCGACCGGGCCGCGCTGCCCGCCCCCGCATACGGGCCGGGCAGCGACGGCGCCGGGCGCGGTCCGCGTACTCCGCACGAGCAGGTGCTGTGCGATCTGTTCGCCGAGGTGCTCGGCCGGCACCGGGTCGGCATCGACGACGGGTTCTTCGACCTGGGCGGTCACTCGCTGCTCGCCGCCCGTCTCGTCGCCCGGGTCCGCGACGTCCTGGGCGCCGAGCTCGGACTGCGCACCCTCTTCCAGACGCCGACCGTCGCCGGGCTCGCCGAACGTCTCGCGCTGCGCGACACCGACGACTCCCTGGACGTCCTGCTGCCGCTGCGCGCGGGAGGCTCGGGCGCCCCGCTGTTCTGCGTCCACCCGGGCGGCGGCATCAGCTGGTGCTACAGCGGTCTGCTCAACCATCTCGGGCCCGACCACCCCGTGTACGCGATCCAGGCCCGCAGTCTCGGCCGCGACGAGCCCCGCCCGACCTCCTACGAGGAGATGGCCGCCGACTACGCCGAGCAGATCCGCAAGGTCCAGCCGGAGGGCCCCTATCTGCTCCTCGGCTGGTCGGCGGGCGGGCTCGTCGCGCACGCCGTCGCCACCGAACTCCAGCGGCAGGGGCAGCGCACCGCCCTCCTCGCGATCCTCGACGCCTATCCGGTCGCCGATCTCACCTTCGACGAGCCGCCCGTGCCCAGCGAACGCGACGTCCTGGTCGGCATGCTCGACTGCGACCCCGCGGAGGTGGGCGCGCAGCAGCTCACCCACGAGCAGGTCATGGAGGTCCTGCGGCGCCGGGGCAGCGCCCTGGCCGGGCTGACCGAACGGCACATCGAGACCGTCGTCGCCATCATGATCAACAACGCCAGCCTGGCCCTCACCTTCCGGCCGGCCGTGTTCGACGGGGACATGCTCCTGTTCAACTCCACCATCGACCGCGACCAGGACTCCCCGGGCGCCGACGTCTGGCGCCCTTACGTAACCGGTTCCATCGACTCGTACGACATCACCGCCCGCCATGACCGCATGACCCAGCCGGGCTCCCTCGCGCAGCTCGGCCCGATCCTCGCCGCCCGCGTCACCGACGTCCAGCGGCGCCTGCCCGACCGCCCCCGCACCACCCAGGAGAACCAGTCGTGAACAACCCCTTCGAGGACCAGGACGCCACCTACCTCGTGCTCGTCAACGACGAGGCGCAGTACTCGCTGTGGCCCGTCTTCGCCGACGTCCCCGACGGCTGGACCGTCGCCCACCCCGAGGACACGCGCGAGGCCTGTCTGGCGTACATCGAGGCCGCCTGGACCGACATGCGGCCCAAGAGCCTCGTGGAGGCGATGGCCGCCGCGAGCGCGACGGACGCCACGTCGTGAGCACGCTCACCACCGACGTGGGGGACTTCGCGACGGCGCTGCAGTCGGACGCGTTCCGCCACGACCCCTACCCGACCTACGCCCGGATGCGCGCCGAGTGCCCGGTGTACCGGGCTCCGCAGGGCGTCTGGTACGTCACCCGGCACGCGGACGTCGAACAGGCCCTGGGCGACCTGCGGTTGTCGAACGACCGCGAGCGGATGACGGGGGCGCTGGTCGCCCGGGACGGCCGGATGCGCGACCTGAGCCGGCTCACCGCCCGGCTCGGGCGGGTCATGAGCAACACCGACCCGCCGGACCACGCGCGGTTGCGGGGGCTCGTCAACAAGGCGTTCACCGCCCGCCGGATCGAGCAGCTGCGGGAGCGGATCCAGGAGGTCGTGGACCGGCTGGTCGACGACGCGCTCGCCGCGGGGCCGCCGACCGACCTGCTCACCGCGGTCGCCTCGCCGCTCCCGCACACCGTGGTCTGCGAGCTGTTCGGCATCCCCGACGCCGACCGGGACCGCGTCAAGGAGTGGTTCCGCGGGCTCGGCCGTATCCACGAGGACATCGAGCGCGCCGAGCGGGTCGTCGACGCGTTCGAGGCGTACCTGACCGAGCTGGCCGCGCAGCGGCGCGCCGAGCCCGGCGACGACCTGATCAGCGCGCTGGTCACCGCACAGGCCCGCGGCGACCGGCTCACCGACCACGAACTGCTGTCGACGTGCTTCCTGTTGATCACCGCGGGCGACGAGACCACGACGAACCTCATCGGCAACGGCGTCCTCGCCCTGCTCCGCCACCCGGACCAGCTGGCCCGGCTGCGCGCCGAACCGGAGCTGATCCGGACGGCCGTCGACGAGATGGTCCGCTACGACACGCCCAGTCAGGCCATCGTCCGGGTGGCCGCCGAGGACGTGCCGTTGGGCGGGCGCACCCTGCCCGCCGGCGACCTCGTGTATCTCTTCCTCGGCTCGGCGGGCCGCGATCCCGACCGCCACGAGGACCCCGACCGGCTCGACCTGGCCCGCCCCGCCCACCGGCGCCTCGGCTTCGGCCACGGGCCGCACTTCTGCCTCGGCGCGCCCCTGGCCCGGCTGGAGACCGAGCTGGCCGTCGGCACCCTCGTCCGCCGACTGCCCGACCTGCGGCCGGCCGTCGCACCCGGGGAACTGCGGTGGCGCCCCAACCCGCTGCAACGTCGGCTGACGGCGCTCCCGGTCACGTACACCACCAGCAGCACCGTCCGAGAGAGGAAGTGACCCGTATGGCCCGCGAGTTCCGGGTGCGTCGCGAGCAGGTGCTGCCCGCGACACCCGAGCAGGTGTGGAGGGCGGTCGCCACCGGCGAGGGCAACCTCGGCTGGCTGTACCCGATGGACGTCGAACCGCGTGTCGGCGGCGCGGTGTCGCGGGGGCAGGCCACCGTCGTCGAGTGGGAGCCGCCCCGCAGGTTCGCCTGCCGGAGCGCCGACCAGGACGGCTTCAGCAACACCCTCGACTACACCGTCGTACCGCAGCAGGATGACGGAACCGCCCTGTTGTCGATGGGGATCCACTGGGTGCACACCGGCGCCGTGGACGACGGCTGGGACACCCGTGCCGACGCCGCCGAGAAGCACATCGACTTCTACCGGCACAGCCTCGCCGAGTACCTGCGGCACTTCTGCGGCCGCCGCGCCGCCTACGTCAAGGCCACCCGCCCCGACCCGGCCGTTCCCGGCAGCCTCACCGCCGTACGCGACCGGCTCGGACTGTCCGGGACGGCCGGCGCGGGAGACACCGTGAAAGTGACGCTGCCGGGGCGGGCCGGCGCCCCCGTCGAGGCGGTCGTCGACTTCCTCGACGCCGACTTCCTGGGCCTGCGCACCGCCGACGCCCTGTACCGCTTCTACGACGGAAGCGCCTGGAACTGGCCGGTGTGGCTCGGCCACCATCTCTTCGCACCGGATGCCGACGCCGACGACGCCACGCGCGCGTGGGACACCTGGCTGGCGGAGGTGGCCCCCTGATGGAGACGCCTCTGTACTCGGCCGAACTCGTCGAGGAGGACGGCGTGTTCAAGCTCGTCGTCACCGATCTGCGCCGGGACACCGTGCAGACCGCGCACGTCCCCAAACAGGCAGTGGACAAGCTGCCTTACTTCCTCTCGCTCCTCAACTCCCGCCGATTCAGCGCGTTTCGTTAACTCCAGGAGGACCGTCCGACCATGGCGCCGACCCACCTCACGACCGCCGCCGCGTTTCCCGCGCCCCGGCGGGCCCCGGCGGACCGGTGGTTCCGGGTGCACCGGTGCCGTGCGCCCCGGCCCGCCCGCCGCCTGCTGTGCTTCCCGCACGCCGGCGGCACCGCCCACCTCTTCCACGGCTGGCCCGCGCATCTGCCCGACGACGTCGAACTGCTCGCCGTGCGCTACCCGGGCCGCCAGGACCGCCTGGCCGAACCCTGCGTCGAGGACATGGGCGAACTGGCCGACGCCGTCACCGAGGCCCTCGCTCCGTACGCCGATCTGCCGCTCAGCCTGTTCGGCCACAGCATGGGCTCCGCCGTCGCCTACGAGGTGGCGCTGCGGTGGGAGGCGCGCGGTCTGCGTCCGGCGCAGCTGCTGGTCTCCGGGCGGGCCGCCCCGCACCGGGCCCGGCCGGCGGGCGTCGTCGACGGCGACGACGAGGCGCTGCTCGCCACGGTGCGGGGCCTCGGCGACTACCAGGCGGAGGCCTACGACATCCCCGAGCTCAGGGACCTGCTGCTGCCCGCCCTGCGCGCCGACTACCGCCTCATCGAGGCCTACCGCCCCGACCGTCCGGCGCCGCTGCGCACCCCCGTGACCGCCTACACGGGCCGGGACGACGCCAGTTGCCCGGCGCAGTGCGTCGGCGCCTGGGCGGAGCTCACCGAACCGGGCCGCTTCACGCTGCGCTCGTTCCCCGGCGACCACTTCTACCTGGTCCCGCACGAGGCGCAGCTGGTCGCGGACATCGCCGCCCGGCTCGGCTGACGGGATTCCCCGCACCGGCTCACGCGACTGAACAAGCTTGTACGACAAGGAAGTTGCCCCATGGCGAACACGCCCACGCCCTCCCCCCTCACCGCGTGCCCGCCCGGAGAGCTGTACCTCCTCGATCCCGAACTGCAGGCCGACCCAGCCGCCGGCTACGGCAAGGTCCGTGAGCAGGGCGCCGTGGTGCGCGGCTGGCTGACCGAGACCCACCCGGTGTGGCTGGTCACCCGCCACGACGACGTCCGCGACGGGCTGCGCGACAGCCGCTTCGTCAGCAGCCCCGCCGCCATCGAGGGGTACACCGGGGAGGACCCGCGCCGCGCCCTGGTGGACATGCTGAACCTGCCGGAGGAGGTCCAGAAGTACTTCCTCGTCTCGGCCCTGGACACCGACCCGCCGGACCACACCCGGGTGCGCGGAGCCGTCGGCCGGGGCTTCAGCGCCCGCCGTATGCAGGTCCTGCGGCCTCGCGTGGAGGAGCTCGCCGCGGAGATCCTCGACGACCTCCGCCGTCGCTCGGCCGACGGCGTCCTGGAACTGGTCGACGGCTACGCCTACCCGCTGGCCGTCACCGTCGTGTGCGAACTGGCGGGCGTTCCCGAGGAGGACCGTGCGGTCTTCCGCCGCTGGGGCGACGACATCCTGGTGAGGGAACCCGGCCGGCTGCGGGAGTCCTCCCCGGCCGTGGTCGACACGGTCCTGCGCCTGCTGGACGAGCGGCGCCGGGAGCCCGCCGACGACGTGCTGAGCGCCCTCGCCGCCGCCCGCGACGACGACAGGCACCGGCTGACGGAGGAGGAGGCCGTGGCGATGCTCCTCAACGTCGTCATGGCGGGCTACGACAACACCGCCCAGCTCGTCGTCAACAGCCTCGCCGCTCTGCTCACCCACCCCGACCAGCTGAAGCTCCTGCAGGCCGACCCGGGCCTGATGCCGAGCGCCGTCAACGAGTTCATCCGCTGGTGCGGGCCCGACATCATGGTGCGCATGCGCCTGGCCGCCGAGGACGTCGAGTTCCGCGGGACGCGCATCCGCAAGGGCGAGTGCGTCCAGTTCGTCCTGGTCTCCGCCAACCGCGATCCGCGCGTCTACGAGGACCCCGACCGCCTCGACATCACCCGCCGCCCGCACGACGGCTCCGAGGGGCACATCGGCTTCGGCCACGGCATCCACTACTGCCTCGGCGCCGTCCTGTCCCGTCTCCAGACCGAGATCGCCCTGGCCGCCCTGCTGTCCCGCCACCCGGGCCTGTGTCTCGCCGAGGGCCCGGAGAGCCTGCAGCGGACGGTCATCCCGGGGACGGCGCCCCGGCTGCCCCGGCTGGCGGCGCGCGTCTAGGACGACGGACGCGGCGGGGAACGCGCCGGGGCGCCCGGCTCGGCCTGTGCGGGCCGGGCCGGACGCCCCGGACGGTGCTGGATGCGCCGGGCGGGATCACGTACGCCGTGATCCCGACCGGTCGGGATCAGATCAGGTCGAACCGGTCGAGGTTGGAGACCTTGACCCACGCCGCGACGAAGTCGTTCACGAACTTCTCCTTCGCGTCGTCGCTCGCGTAGACCTCGGCCACCGCGCGCAGCTCGGAGTTCGAGCCGAAGACCAGGTCGGCGCGGGTGCCGGTCCACTTGACCTCGCCGGAGGCGTCGCGGCCCTCGAACGTGCTCTGGTCCGAGGACGTCGACGACCAGGTCGTCCCCAGGTCGAGCAGGTTGACGAAGAAGTCGTTCGTCAGCGTGCCCGGGGCGTCGGTGAAGACGCCGTGCGAGGACTGGGCGTGGTTGGCGCCCAGGACGCGCAGGCCGCCGACGAGGACGGTCAGCTCGGGGGCGGTCAGCGTGAGCAGGTTGGCCCGGTCGAGCAGCAGGTACTCGGCGGGGAGGCGGTTGCCCTTGCCGAGGTAGTTGCGGAAGCCGTCGGAGGTCGGCTCCAGCGCGGCGAACGACTCGGGGTCGGTGTGCTCCTCGGTCGCGTCGACACGGCCCGGCGTGAAGGGGACCTCCACGTCGACGCCGGCGTCCTTGGCGGCCTTCTCGACCGCGGCGCCACCGCCGAGGACGATCAGGTCGGCGAGGGAGACCTTCTTGCCGCCGGAGTTGAACTCCTGCTGGATGCCTTCGAGGACCCGCAGCACCTGCGCGAGCTGGTCGGGGTCGTTGGCCTCCCAGCTGCGCTGCGGCTCCAGGCGGATGCGGGCACCGTTGGCGCCGCCGCGCTTGTCGCTGCCGCGGAAGGTGGAGGCGGACGCCCACGCGACGGACACGAGCTGCGAGACGGTCAGGTCCGAGGCGAGGATCTTGGCCTTGAGGGCCGCGATGTCCTCGGCGCCGATGACCTCGCCCGTGGCCTGCGGCAGCGGGTCCTGCCACAGCAGGGTCTCCGCCGGGACCTCCGGGCCGAGGTACAGGGACTTCGGGCCCAGGTCGCGGTGGGTCAGCTTGTACCAGGCGCGGGCGAAGGCGTCCGCGAACTCGGCCGGGTTCTCGTGGAAGCGGCGCGAGATCTCACCGTAGATCGGGTCGAAGCGCAGCGAGAGGTCGGTGGTGAGCATCGTGGGGAGCTTCTTGGAGTCGCTGTGGGCGTCGGGGATGATCGCCTCGGCGTCCTTGGCCACCCACTGGTTGGCGCCGGCGGGGCTCTGGGTCAGCTCCCACTCGTAGCCGAAGAGGATGTCGAAGAAGTCGTTGCTCCACTGGGTGGGCTTGGTGGTCCAGGTCACCTCAAGGCCGGAGGTGATGGCGTCGCCGCCCTTGCCGGTGCCGTAGCTGCTCTTCCAGCCGAGGCCCTGCTGCTCGAGGGAGGCGGCCTCGGGGTCGTCGCCGACGTTGTCCGCCGGGCCCGCGCCGTGGGTCTTGCCGAAGGTGTGGCCACCGGCGATGAGGGCGACGGTCTCCTCGTCGTTCATCGCCATCCGGCGGAACGTCTCACGGATGTCGCGGGCCGCGGCCAGCGGGTCCGGGTTGCCGTTGGGGCCCTCGGGGTTGACGTAGATGAGGCCCATCTGGACGGCGCCGAGGGGGTTCTCCAGCTCGCGGTCGCCGGTGTAGCGCTGGTCGTCGAGCCAGGTGGTCTCGGGGCCCCAGTACACGTCCTCGTCGGCCTCCCAGACATCGGCGCGGCCGCCGCCGAAGCCGAAGGTGGTGAAGCCCATCGTCTCCAGCGCGACGTTGCCCGTGAGGATCATGAGGTCGGCCCAGGAGATGGACTGGCCGTACTTCTTCTTGACCGGCCACAGCAGACGGCGGGCCTTGTCCAGGTTGCCGTTGTCCGGCCAGCTGTTCAGCGGCGCGAAGCGCTGCTGACCGCGGCCGCCACCGCCGCGACCGTCGCTGATGCGGTAGGTGCCGGCGCTGTGCCAGGCCATCCGGATCATCAGCGGGCCGTAGTTGCCGAAGTCCGCTGGCCACCAGTCCTGCGAAGTGGTCAGCACTTCGGCGATGTCCTGTTTGACGGCCGCGAGGTCGAGGGACGCGAACGCCTCGGCATAGTCGAAGTCCGCACCCAGCGGGTTCGCGACCACCGGGTCCTTCGCCAGGATCTTCAGGTTGAGCCGCTCCGGCCACCACTGGCGGTTTCCGCCGCCCTGGGTCGGGTGCGCGGCGCGACCGTGCGCGACCGGGCAGCCACCTGCCTCCGCCGCCTTGGGGTCGGTCACGATCGCATCATGGTTCTCGGTCATGGGGGAATCCTTCTGGGCTGGTCGGATCACATGAATCACGTGCCGCGGCGCTCGGGTGCTGCGGCTGCTCAGGTACTGCCGGCGGTGGAACAGGCGGGGCACATGCCCCAGTAGATGACCTCGGCCTCGTCTATGGAGAAGCCGCGGTCGTCGGCGGCGGTCAGACAGGGGGCGTGGCCGACCGCGCAGTCGACGTCGACGACGACGCCGCACGAGCGGCACACCAGGTGGTGGTGGTTGTCCCCGACGCGCCCCTCGAACCGGGCCGGGCTGCCCGGCGGCTCGATACGGCGCACCAGTCCTGCCGTGGTCAACGCGTGCAGGGCTTCGTACACGGCCTGCAGGGAGATGTGGCCCACGCGGTCGCG
Source organism: Streptomyces sp. NPDC051677 (assembly GCF_044453465.1). Lineage (NCBI taxonomy): Bacteria > Bacillati > Actinomycetota > Actinomycetes > Kitasatosporales > Streptomycetaceae > Streptomyces > Streptomyces sp. NPDC051677. The sequence continues at coordinate 31,283 of NZ_JBITCT010000021.1, read as the reverse complement.
CACGCCCGTGGCGATCGCCTCGACGCCGAGGTGATCGCCGCCGCGGACGGTCTCGAGCAGGGCGACACGGGCGGCCGTCACCCGCAGGCCGACACCGCGCAGCGCCTCCGCGGTGGTCGGTGTACGGGGTGCTGTCATGCCGCCGAACCTACTTCATAAACACGAACGATTCAAGAAAACGAACAGTGCAAGTCTGGGAAACGGCGCAGGTCGGGGAGAGGAAGCCGGAGGAGGCCGGGGGAGGCCGGGGGAAGCCGGGGGGAAGCCGGAGGGGGCCGAAAGAAGCCGTGGTCAGAGGAACGAGGCGAGGCCGTCGAGGAGCCGGTCGACGTCCTCGGCGTCGGTGTAGGGCGCGAGTCCCACCCGCAGCGCGGGGTCGTGGAGCTTCAGCGCGGTGAAGGGCTCGTAGGCGTAGAAGGACCCGGCCGGGGCGACGACCCCTCGGGCGGCCAGGTGCGCCTGTGCCTCGCGCGCGTCCCGGCCCTCCAGGGTCATCAGGACGGTCGGGGTGCGGTCCGGCGCCTTCGAGTGGACGGTGACGGCGTCGCCCAGCGCGCGCAGCCCGTCCTCCACCCGGGCGCGCAGCGCGTTCTCGTGCGCGTGCAAGGACGCCAGCGAGCGTGCCAGCCGCTCCCTGCGCGACGCCCCCGCGGTCTGCGTCGCGTCCATCTCGGCCAGGAAGTCCACGGCGGCGGTGGCGCCCGCCAGGATCTCGTAGGGCAGCGTCCCGAACTCGAAGCGCTCCGGCACCGCGTTCGTGGACGGCAGCAGCTTGTCCGGCTCCAGGGCTTCGAGCAGGTCGGGGGATCCGGTGAGCACACCGCAGTGCGGTCCGAGGAACTTGTACGGCGAGCAGACGAACAGGTCCGCCCCCAGCGCGGGCACGTCCACCAGGTGGTGCGCGGCGAAGTGCACCCCGTCCACGTACAGCAGGGCGCCCACCTCGTGGGCCCGGTCGGCGATCCGGCGCACGGGCGGCTTGGTGCCCAGCACGTTCGACGCCGCCGTCACCGCGACCAGCCGCGTCCGCGGCGACAGCGCCCGCTCGTAGGAGTCGAGGTCGAGTTCCGTGGTCCCGGCGTCGATCTCGATCCAGCGGACCGTGACCCCGGCGTGCTCGGCCGCCTGTATCCAGGGGCGCACGTTGGCGTCGTGATCCAGACGGCTGACGACGATCTCGTCGCCGGCCCGCCAGTCCTTGGCCAGGTGCCGGGAGAAGTCGTACGTGAGCTGGGTGGCGCTGCGCCCGTGCACGACGCTGCTCGCGGGGACGCCGAGCAGGTCGGCGTAGGCGGCGCGGAAGTCGGCGACGGCCTGTTCGGCGTTGCGTTCGGACGGGCTGACGAGACCCCGGTTGGACAGGGGGCCGGTCAGCGTCCTGGTGACGGCCTCGGCGACGGGGGCGGGGGTCTGGGTCCCGCCCGGTCCGTCGAAGAAGGCGAGGCCGTGGGTGAGGGAGGGGAAGTGGGCGCGGAGGGCGGCGACGTCGATGGCCATGGCCCAGACTCTGGCATCCGGGATCGGGGCCCACCAGCACATCGCGCCGGTTCGACCGGATCGCGCCGCCCCGAGAAAAACCGTCAGACCCTTGACTGTCTTGGTTTTGACAAATACGTTCCGTCGAGTCGGAAGGGGCTGCAGGTGACCGAGCACAACGAGACCGCCGAGAACTTCGACGCCGACGTGGTGATCGTCGGGCTGGGCCCGGTCGGCGCCACGGCCGCGAACCTCGCTCACGACCTGGGGCTCCGCGTCGTCGCGTTCGACCGGGCCGCGGAGATCGAGAAGCGGCCCCGGGCCATCGGGTTCGACCAGGAGGCGATGCGCGTCTTCGCCGGCCTCGGGCTGGCCGAGGCGATCGCCGACCACACCATGCCGTACCGGCCTTCCGAGTACCGCAACGCCGACGGGCGGGTCATCAAGCGCATCGGCGCCGCGCCCCCGCCCCACCTCCTCGGCTGGGCCCCCAACTACGTCTTCGACCAGCCCCACCTGGAAGGCGCCCTGCGCCGACGACTGGAACGGTCCGACGGCGTCGACGTCCACCTCGGCACGGAGGTGACGGACGTGCGCCTCGACGACGACGGCGCCGCCGTGGACGCGGTCGACGCGGCAGGGCGCCCCCGCACGGTGCGCACGCGGTACGTGCTGGCCTGCGACGGCGGCGCGAGCCCGTCGCGCAGACGCCTCGGCCTGCGGATGGACGACCTGGAGTTCGACCAGCCGTGGCTGGTCGTGGACCTGCTCCTGCGCCCCGGCGCCGGGGCCGGGCTGCCGCGGACGAACGTCCAGTACTGCGAGCCGGCCCGGCCCAGCACCTTCGTCGTGGGTCCCGGGAACCACCGCCGCTGGGAGTTCATGATCAACCCGGGCGAGCGGCCCGAGGACGTGTCCGACCCGGACGTCATCCGCGCCCTGCTGTCGCGCTGGCTGGCTCCCGGGGAGTACGACCTGTGGCGGGCCTCCGCCTACCGCTTCCACGCCCTGGTGCTGACGCAGTGGCGCGTGCGGCGGCTGTTCCTCCTCGGCGACGCGGCGCACATGACCCCGCCGTTCCTCGCGCAGGGCATGTGCCAGGGCATCCGGGACGCGGCCAACCTGATGTGGAAGCTCGCCCTGCGCCTGCGCGCCGGCGCCGACGACGCGCTGCTGGACACCTACCAGCGGGAGCGCGAGCCGCACGTCCGCCAAGTCACCCTCACGGCAAAGGAGTTCGGTCACGTCATCTGCGAACGCGACGCCGGCCTGGCCGCCGAACGGGACGCCGGCCTGCTGGCGGAACTGGCCGCCCGGCCCGAGGGAACCGTCCGGCAGTCCCTGATCCCCGGACTGCACGCGGGCTTCCTCGCACCGCAGGGGTTCCCCGCGCGCGGCGACCTCCTGCCGCAGCCGAGGGTGACGGACGCCCGGTCCGGCGCCGGCCTGCTCGACGAGTTCACCGGGAGCTCCTTCCGGCTTGTGCTGCGACACGACACGGACCGGGCCGCGGCCGAGTCCGCCCTGCGCGCCCACCTGTACGAGGGCGGCTTCCCGCTCCGCCTCGTCCGTCTCGTCGACGCCGGCCGGGGCGCCGCGCCCGCCGGACCGGACGAGTACCGCGAGGAACAGCCAGTCCTGGACGGCTGGTTGCGCCGGCAGTCGTGCGTGGCCGTACTGGCCCGCCCCGACCACTATGTCTTCGGCGGCGTCCGCTCGACCGACGACCTCGGCGCCCTGCTCGCCGCCGCCCGCCGGCAACTGCGCACAGCGGCACCGGAGTCCGCTTGACCGGTCGGCACCCGCCGACTCAACCGCCTTGCTGCGGAGGGGGTTTGACCAGCCCGCTCTGGTAGGCGATGACGACGAGTTGGGCGCGGTCGCGGGCGTGGAGTTTGGTCATGGCGCGTTGGATGTGGCTGCGCACGGTCAGCGGGCTCAGGACCAGCTCGACGGCGATCTCGGCATTCGACCTGCCGTGCGCGGCCAGGGCCATCACCTCGCGTTCGCGGTCGGTGAGGGCCTTGAGGACGTCGGGGAGGGCGAGGGAGTCGTCGGTGTCCGGGGTGGCCAGAAAGCGGGTGATGAGGGCCTGGGTGGCGGTGGGGGAGAGCAGGGAGTCGCCGGCCGCGACCGTGCGGACGGCCGACAGCAGGACGTCGGGGCTGACGCCCTTGCCGAGGAAGCCGCTCGCGCCGGCCCGCAGGGCCTTGGCGACGTTCCGGTCGTTCTCGAAGGTGGTGAGGATCAGGATCCGGGTGTCCGACAGCTCCGGTCGGGCGCAGATGGCGGCGGTGGCCGCCACACCGTCGAGGTTCGGCATCCGGATGTCCATGATGACCACGTCGGGCCGGTGGGTCGCGGTGAGGTCGACGGCCTCCTGTCCGTCCGCGGCCTCCGCGACGACGGTCAGGTCCTCGACCGAGTCGATGAGGATGCGGAAGGTGGCCCGCAGCAGGGCCTGGTCGTCGGCGAGCAGAACGCGGATGGTCATGAGGCGGGGCCTTCGGGATCGCTGTCGTCGGGGCTGTCGTCGCTGTCGCTGTCGCTGTCGTCGTCGTTGCGGAGCGGAAGGGCGCAGGCGACCTCGAAGCCGCCCTGCGGGCGGTGGCCGGCGTGGAAGGTGCCGCCCGCGGACGTGGCCCGCTCGCGCATCCCGAGCAGGCCGAAGCCGCCGCCGGGAGCGGACGGCGCCGCCGGGCGGTCCGCGCCGGTCGCGTTGGCGACGGTCAGGGTCAGGTAGTGAGGGGTGTAGCCGAGCCGGACCTGTGCGGTGCGGGTCGTGGCGTGCTTGGTGACGTTGGTGACGGCTTCCTGGATGATCCGGTACGCCGTCAGGTCGAGGACGGGGCTGAGGCGGCGCGGCTCTCCCTCGACGGTGACCGTCACCTCCAGGCCGACCGCCGAGCAGCCGTCCACCAGCTCGGGCAGCTGTCCCAGCCCGGGGGCGGGGGCCAGCTCGTCCGCCGGGTCGGTGTCCTCGCGCAGCAACCCCACGGTGGCCTTGAGCTCGCGCAGCGCCGCTGCCGTCGTCTCCGGCAGCTTCGCGATGATCTCGAAGGCCTTGCCGGGGTCGGTCCGGGAGAGGTGGGCGGCGGTGCCGGCTTGGGCGTCGGCCAGCGTCAGGTGATGGGCGACCACGTCGTGCAGCTCCCGGGCGATGCGCATGCGTTCCTGGATCACCCGGTGCCGTGCCTCCTCCTCGCGCTGCCGGTCGGCGTGCTCGGCACGGGCCACCGCGTACTCGCGGCGCACCCGGACGTACGCGCCGACGGCCGCCGACAGCAGCACCCAGGCCGTCGGGTTGCCGATCGCGAGGACCGGCGAGTGGAGGAACGACGGGACGAACAGACCGGTGACGGCGATGCCGGCGGTGGCCGCCAGCGCGCTGTTCCAGGTGATGCGGCGGGGACTGCGCAGGCTCGTGGAGTACTGCGCGACCAGGAGCGGGCCCATCACCCCGGGAGTCAGGAGGTAGCCCAGCGCCGCCAGAGCCATCGTGCACAGCAGGACCGCGGCGAGGACGTACAGGGGGCGGTCACGGCGCCAGGCCAGCGCGCCGCACCCGACGGCGGCGAGCGCGACGCCGGGCCACAGCGCCGGCGTCTCGGACATCACCGTCCGGGTGAGGAGGACGCCGGCGACCGTGAGAGCGAACAACAGGACCAACGCCGTCGCCTCGACGGTTTTCGGACGGGTCGCCGCTCGACGCCGCCAGCTGGTGTTCATCACGCTCCGGGGAAGGGTCCGACATTCATGCTCACACACGGCAGGTCGCGGCGCCGTCGTCCACGGCGCCGCGACCTGCCGCACGGCCGTACGGGGAGTACGGGGAGTACGGGGAGTACGGGGAGTACGGGACCGGGACACGGGGCTCAGATACGGGCCGGTTCCTGCGGCGCGGGCTCGCTGCCCGCCGGCGCGCCGGAGAGCTCCCGCGACGCGGTGAGCCCGGCCCCCTCGACGTCCACGTGCGGCAGCAGCCGGTCGAGCCACCGGGGCAGCCACCACGCCCTGTCGCCGAGCAGCGCCAGCACCGCCGGCACCAGCGCCATACGGACCACGAAGGCGTCGAACAGCACCGCGACCGCGAGACCGAAACCGATCGTCTTGATCATCGACTCGTCGGCGCCGACGAACCCGGAGAACACCGCGATCATGATCACCGCCGCCGCGACGACCACCCGCGCACTGTGCCGGAAACCGGTCACGACCGCCTGGGGGGCCCGGTCCCCGTGGACGTACGCCTCACGCATCCGGGCCACCAGGAACACCTCGTAGTCCATCGCCAGGCCGAACACGATGCCCACCAGGAAGATCGGCATCAGGCTCATGATCGGACCGGTCTGCTCCACGCCGAGCAGCTGCGCGCCCCAGCCCCACTGGAAGACCGCCACGACGGAGCCGAGGGCGGCCAGCACCGACAGCAGGAACCCGAACGCCGCCTTGACGGGCACGAGCACGGAACGGAAGACCACCAGCAGCAGGAGCAGCGCGAGCGCGACGATGACGCTCAGATAGGGCACGAGCGCGTCCTGCAGGGCCTGCGCGACGTCGATGTCCATCGCGGTGCTGCCGGTGACCTCGAACGTCGCCCCCGTCGTGCGCTCCAGCCCGGGGCGCTTCGCGCGGATGGTCTGGACGAGGTCCTTGGTGCGCTCGTCGTTGGGGCCGGTGGCGGGCACGGCCGAGAACAGCGCCGTGTCGCCGGCCTGGTTGAACCGAGCCGGAGACACGGACACGACGCCGTGCGTCGCGCCGATCTCCTGGGCGATCTCGGTCGCGGCCGCCTTGGCATCGTCCGCTCCCCTGACGTCCGCCACGATCGTCAGCGGTCCGTTGAAGCCCGCGCCGAAGCCGTCCGCGAGCGCGTCGTAGGCGCGCCGTTCCGTGGACGAGACGGGCTTGGACTCCGCCCCCGGCATGCCCATCTCCAGGTGCGTGGCCGGCAGCGCCAGGGCGCCCAGGCCCGCGATGCACACCAGCAGCACGGCCAGCGGGCGGCGCAGCACGAACCGCGCCCACCGGGAACCGCCGTTGTCGGCCGGCCGAGCCGGGCCGCCGCCCTTGCGCGCACGACGCGAGAGCACGGCGTCCGGCCACATGCCGAGCAGCGCGGGGACCAGGGTGAGGGCGATCAGGACGGCGACGACCACGGCGCCCGCGGCGCACAGGCCCATCTTGGTCAGCATCGGAACGCCGACCACCGACAGGCCCGCCAGCGCGATGACGACGGTGAGGCCTGCGAAGACCACGGCGGAGCCGGCCGTGCCGACGGCGAGGCCGGTCGCCTCGCGCGGTCCGTGGCCGCCCGCGCGTTCCTCCCGGTAGCGGGAGACCACGAACAGGGCGTAGTCGATGCCGACCGCCAGTCCCAGCATCGTCGCGAGCGTTCCGGTCGTCAGGGACAGGCCGAAGACGCTGCCGAGGGCCATGATCGAGGCCATGCTGATCCCCACGCCTATGACGGCGGTGAGCAGCGGGAGACCGGCGGCCGCGAGGGAACCGAAGGTGATCAGCAGGACGACGGCGGCCAGCGCGATGCCGACGGCCTCGGAGGAGCCGCCCGCCGCCGGCTGCTCGGCGAGCGCCGTGCCCCCGACCTCGACCGTGAGGCCCGACGCGCGCGCCACGTCGACGGCCTTCTCCAGGGCCGCCTTGTCGGCGTCGGTGAGATCGGCGGCCTTGACCTTGTAGTTCACCGTGGCGTAGGCGGTGGAGCCGTCCTTGCTCACCGCGCCCGCCGTGAACGGGCTCACGGCGCTCGCGACCTGGGGCTCGTCGGCGGCCTCCGTCACGAGCGCGTCGATGGCGGCCCGGTGCCCGGCCGCGGTCACCTTCTCGCCGTCGGGGGCGACGAACACGATGCGCGCGCCCGCCCCGTTGGCGTCCGAGCCGGGGAAACGCTCTCCGATCAGGTCGAACGCCTTCTGCGCCTCGATGCCGGGCATGAAGGACGTGCCGTTGTCGGAGGCGGCGGGAGCCTTGGCGGCGCCGAACGCGACGGCGCCGAGGATCACCGTCCAGAGCAACGCCACGAGCCAACGCCGCTGGAAGGCGGTCCGGCCCATCCGGTACAGGAAGGTAGCCACGAGAAACGGATCTCCAGGTCTGGGTTCGGGTGGACCACCAGCCTGGCCTGCGGGGGTGCGCCGGGGCATCGTGCTCGTGCTCGCACTCCCGCCTGGTGCCGACGCACCAAGTGACGCCCGCTTGTCATCCCCAAGGAGGAGAGCCGGATACCGCCCGAGCATGAGACGGGGGCCTGCACGCGCGGTCCGGAGCCGCTCCGCCGACGCGCGATTGTCGGTGCCGGATGCCAGGCTGAGGTGACAGGACTTGCGACCTGCGAAAGGGAAACGCCGTGATCACCACCGACCTCACTCCCGGCTCCCCCTGCTGGATCGACCTCGGCGCCCCCGACGTCCGAGCCGCCGCGGACTTCTACGGTGCGGTTCTGGGCTGGGAGTACGAGCCCATGGGGGGCGAGGGGGAGGAGATGCAGGGCGGGATGTTCCGCAAGGACGGCAAGACCGTCGCCGGGCTCGGCAAGCTGACCGAGGAGGGTGCGCGCTCCGCCTGGATGATCTACTTCACCGTCACCGACGCGGACGCCACGAGCCAGGCCGTGGAGCGCGGCGGCGGCACGGTGCGGGTTCCTACGCGGGACCTCGAGGACTGGGGCCGGATGGCACAGTTCAACGACCCGCTGGGCGGCCAGTTCGCCGTCTGGCAGCCGGGCAAGGACTCGGGCTTCGACCTGGCGGACAAGCCGGGCTCGCTGTCCTGGACCGAGCTGTACACGAGCGATGCCGGGGCCGCCAAGGAGTTCTACGGCGGTGTCTTCGGCTGGCAGTTCGGCGACATGGAGCTGCCGGGCGGCGGGGGCACGTACACCCTCATCACGCCCGCCGGTCAGCCCGAGGAGCGCATGCAGGGCGGCCTCATGGAGGTCGCGAAGGAGGACCTCGCCCTGGCGCACGGGCGGCCGTACTGGCACCCGGTCTTCGCCGTCGCCGACTGCGACGCGGCGGTCGCCAGGGTCAACGGGAACGGCGGCAGCGTGCAGATGGGACCGGCGGACGCGGAGGGCGTCGGCCGGCTGGCCGTCTGCCTCGACCCGTCGAACGCGGACTTCGTGCTGCTCACGCCGACCGAGGCGACGAGCTAGGGCGTGTTTCGAACATCCCGTCTGCCCGGCGGTGCGCTGTGACGCGGGCCGGTGGTGCGGGCCGGTGATGCGGGCCACTTGGCGGGCGAGAGCGCGATCACGCCAGGTGGGGCGGTATTGGCCATGAACCCGACACACGGTACCGTCACTCTGATATCGACGACGGCATCACGGAAGCCGGTGGGAACCCGGCACGGTCGCGCCACTGTGGTCGGTGCGCCCCTCTCGACGGGGCGCATCGCGAGTCAGACCCGGGACCGTCGTCCTGTGCACCACCGAGATGGGACGCGAACTCCCAGAGGAGGCCCTGCCATGGCCCAGCACGTCGCCCAGCCGACCGCCAACACCCCCGTCGTGCCCGCAAAGCTGCCGCTGAAGGACATCGCCCCGTGGGCCGTCTTCTTCGGCGTCCTGATGCTGGTCCTGCTGTACTTCGTCGGCGCCGAGCAGGGCGCCACCTCCGTCGTCTCCGGCGAGGACGTCCACGAGTGGGTGCACGACGCCCGCCACCTCCTCGGCTTCCCCTGCCACTGACCTGAGGGACGCCGCGACCCCCATGAACTCCGCAACGGTAAGAAACCTGCTCGTGCGGGGCATGCTCGCCGGCCTGGGCGCCGGCGTGCTCGCCCTGATCGTCGCCTATTTCCTCGGCGAACCGTACGTCGACAGCGCCATCGGCTTCGAGGAGTCCCACGCCGCCGGCCACGAGCACGAGGTCGAACTCGTCTCCCGCAGCTTGCAGTCCACCGCGGGGTTGGCCACGGGGGTGCTCATCTACGGGGTGGCCTTCGGCGGCATGGCCGCCCTCGCCTACTGCTTCGCGCTCGGCCGCGTCGGCCGCTTCGGCCCCCGGGCCACGGCGCTGCTGCTGTCGGGCGCCGCTCTGCTCGCCGTGTACGTCGTCCCGTTCCTGAAGTACCCGGCCAACCCCCCGTCCGTCGGCGACGCGGACACCATCGGCAAGCGCACCACCCTGTACTTCCTGATGATGGTGCTCAGCGTGCTCCTCGCGGTCGCCGCCGTGATCGCGGGCAAGCGGCTCGCGCCGAAGCTGGGCAACTGGCACGCCACCGTCGTCGCCGTCCTCGGCTTCGTGCTCGTCATCGGGCTGGCGTACGAGTTCCTGCCCGTCGTCAACGAGGTTCCGGAGGACTTCCCGGCCACGCTGCTGTGGCGGTTCCGGCTCTCCGCCCTCGCGATGCAGGTCACGTTGTGGGCTGGCTTCGGCCTCGTCTTCGGCGAACTGGCCGAGCGACTGCTGCATCCGAAGCCCGCCGGCGTGTCCGCGGGCTCGGCGGCGGCCGCTCGGCGCTGACAGGTCCGGCACCCCGGTCGGACATACCGTTCGACACCACGGCCGGACGCCACGGCCGGACGCCACGGCCCCGGACGCCACGGCCAGACACCACGAGAGTGCCCGCGAACTGTCCGCGGGCCCTCTCGGGTTTTCCGTCATGGCCCGTCGGCGTGCGGCTCGGACGGGCCCAGCGGATGCCCGATCCGCAGGTTCCAGCGGCCGCTTCGCCCACTGATCGCGGTGGCCGTCAGCGGCGGCACGTCGACCCGCCAGAAGGCCGCCGGGGGAGCCCCCAGCACATGGACCACCACGGCCCGCACGACCTCCGGTTCGACGACGGCGAGCGTACGGCCGCCCGTGTCCCGGGCCGTCTCCAGCCAATGCTTCACCCGCCCGCACAACTCCTCGACGGACTCCCCGCCATGGGGCGCGGACGCGGGATCGGCGAGCCAGCGGGCCACCGCCTCCGGCTCGGCGGCGCCGACCTCGGCGAGGGTCAGGCCCCGCCAGCGCCCCATGTCCAGCCCCGCCAACTCGGCCGTCTCCGCCGGCTGTGCCGCGTCGAGCCCGAGAGCGGCCGCCGTCTGGCGGCAGCGCACGCTCGGTGAGGTGACGACCCGCGCGGCCGCGGGCAGGGTTCCGGCCCCGGCCCGGGCCCGGGCCTGCCCGGCGGCGTCGATCGAGCCCCCGTCGTCGAAGCGGGCCTGACGCAGCGACGCGTTCGTCGCGGGCGAGACGAAGGTGACACGGCTCGTCATGGGGCGGCTCCTCTTGGTCCGGTCACGGTGCGGTCCTGGCGTGGTCCTGGGCGTGGTCCTGGTGTGCGCTCACCGTGGTCCCAGAAACCGTATGTGCGGGCGGTCGTCGGGGCCGGTGCGGGTGACGGTGGCACGTACGCCGTACACGTCGGCGACGAGGGTCTCGGTGAGGACGTCCTGCGGGCTGCCGGCGGCCACCACGCGCCCCTGTCGCAGGACGACGACCCGGTCGCAGTACATCGCGGCCAGGTTCAGGTCGTGCAGGGCGACGACCGTGGTGAGGCGGAGTTCCCTGATCAGCGTCAGCAGGCCCAACTGGTGCTGGATGTCCAGGTGGTTGGTGGGTTCGTCCAGCAGCAGTTCCCGCGGCTGCTGGGCGAGGGCGCGGGCGATCTGGACGCGCTGGCGTTCGCCGCCGGAGAGGGTGTGCCAGGGGCGGTGGGCCTTGTCGGCCAGCGCGGTGCGCTCCAGGGCGCCGCGCACGGCCTCCTCGTCCTCGGCCGAGGCGGGGGCCCAGGCCCGGCGGTGCGGGACCCGACCGAGGCGTACGACGTCGAGGACGCTCAACGCGACCTGGGTGTCGGCCTGTTGCTCGACGACGGCGACCCGCCGGGCGACCGTGCGGCGCTCCACCCGATCCAGCGGGTGGCCGTCGAGGGTGACGACGCCGGAGGCCGGCGCGACGACCCCGGCCAGCAGGCGCAGCAGGGTCGACTTGCCGGAGCCGTTCGGGCCGAGCAGGCCGGTGACGGTGGCGGGGCGGGGGGCGAGGCTGACGCCGTCCAGGATGAGGGCGCCGCCGGCCGTGTGCGCGACGCGCTCGGCGCGCAGCCCGCCGGCGTCGCAGCCGTCGCCCTCGCCGCCGGCGTCCGAGGCGCCGGTCATCGTGCGCTCCTGGTCCGGTACAGCACCAGGACGAACGCCGGGACGCCGATCAGCGAGGTCACCACGCCCACCGGCACCTCCTGCGGGTCCAGGACGGTGCGGGCGAGCGTGTCCACCCACACCAGGAACACCGCCCCGGCCAGCGCAGCAGCCGGCAGCAGCCGGGTGTGCCCGGGGCCGGTCAACGCGCGGGCGGCGTGCGGGAGGACCAGGCCGACGAAGCCGATCGCGCCCGCCGAGCTGACCAGGGCAGCCGTCAGCAGGGCGGTGGTGCACAGCAGGACCAGCCGGGTGCGCGCCACGTGCACGCCCAGGGACGCGGCGGCGTCCTGCCCGAACGCGAACGCGTCCAGTGTCGTCGCGTACGCGGCGCACACCAGCAGGGTGACCACCAGTGCCGCCAGGCCCACGCCCACATCGTTCCAGCCGGCCCCGCTGAGCGAGCCGAGCAGCCAGAACAGCACCCCGCGCGTGGTCTCCGCGTCGGCGGCCGTCATCACGACGAACGAGGTGAGCGCGGAGAAGAGCTGCATGGCCGCCACACCGGCGAGGACCACCCGGTCCGTGGTGCCGCCGAGGGTGTGGCTGAGCAGCAGCACCAGAGCGAACGAGAGCGCCGCGCCCAGGAACGCGCCCCCGGAGACCGACACGACACCGCCGCCCACGCCGAGCACGACGACCGCGACCGCGCCGGTCGAGGCCCCGGACGAGACGCCGAGGACGAAGGGGTCGGCGAGCGGGTTGCGCAGCAGGGACTGCAGCACCGCGCCGCACACGGCGAGGCCGGCGCCGCACACGGCGGCCAGCAGCGTGCGCGGCAGCCGCAGATTCCACACGATCCCGTCCCGGATCGGCGTCAACTCCGCCTGCCCCCAGCCGAGATGGGCCGCCACCGTCGCCCACACGTCACCGACCGCGATGTCGGCCGGGCCGATGGTGATCGCCACCGCGACGGACCCGCACAGCAGCGCGAGACCGGCCGCCCACAGCGCCGCGCGACGCAGCCCGCGCACCGCGGCCGGGGTCGCCGACGACAGGGCGTCTCTCATCCCCCGAGGCCGTACGCGCGCAGCGCAGCCGCTGCCTTCTCCACGCCCTCGACGGTCCGGACGGTCGGGTTCATGGCCTGCCCGGGCAGCAGCACGTACCGCTTCTTCCGCACCGCCGTCATGTTCTTCGTGACCGGGTCGGACTCCAGGAACGCGATCTTCTTCGCGGCGGTCTCGGCCGTCTGCTGCCTGCGGCTCAGGTCGCCGATGACGAGGACGTCCGGGTCGCGGTCGGCGACCGTCTCCCAGTTGACCTGGGGCCACTCCTCGTGGGTGTCGTCGAAGGCGTTCTTCGCGCCGAGTTCACGGGTGATGACGCCGGGCGCGCCGCAGCAGCCCGCCAGATACGGGGATCGGGAGTCGGCGAACCAGTACATGAGGCTGACGTCGTGCGCGTCGAGCCCCGAAGTGGCCTTCTCCACCCGGGACTTCAGCTCGGCGACCAGTTTCGTGCCGCGCTCCTCGACGCCGAAGATCTTTGCCAGGTCGGTGACTTCGCCGTAGACCGCGTCCATGGTCAGCGGCTCGGTGCGCGAGCCGTCGCCGTCGCCGGCGTTGTCCTTGCCGACGCAGTCGGAGGGGGAGAGGTAGGTGGGCACGCCCACCTTCGCGAACTGTTCGCGGGTGGCGACGCCGCCCTCGCCGAGAGTGGAGGCGAACGACGCGGCGACGAAGTCGGGTTCGGTGTCCAGGACCTTCTCGAACGACGGGGCGTTGTCGGCCAGCCGCTTCACCTTCGCGTCGGCCTTCTCCAGCCCCTTCGCCACCGGGTCGGTCCAGGTGGCGGTGCCCGCCATGCGGTCGGCCAGCCCGAGGGAGAGCATGATCTCGGTCGTGCCCTGGTTGAGGGAGACCGCCCGCCGCGGAGGACCGTCCACGCGGACCCGCTGCCCGCAGTTGTCGAGCGTGACCGGACGGCCGGCGGAGTCACCCGACGAAGAGCCAGCCGAGTCCGTCGCGGCGGGGGAGCCGCCGCAGCCGGTCAGCAGCAGGGCGGCTGCCAGGAGCGGGACGGCAGGACGGACGGGGCGTGCGAACGGCACGGAACTTCCTTCGGCGTCGAGGGCTCTGGCGCGAAGCCCGGTCGTACGGTGCTCCCCCGGCCGTCTTCCGGCGTCGGAGGCCGCCAGCAGGTCTTCGGACTCGGGGTCATCCGGACGAGGCGCCTTCCCGGACCGCGATCACGCTCCAGTGGCCAGTGCCCCGCCCGTCGCCCTTACCGCTGCGCGTCAGCTCCGGAGTCGCACCGGATTCCCTGACCCGCGCACGTACGGATACGCACATGGGTACGACTGGCCTCGGCAAGCTACCACAGCCCTCCCGGCACAGCTTCTAGGTAGACTGACCTACCTAAAAAACGGAGGGAGAGGCATGAGCGAGACCACGGCCCCGGCGGCGCGACGCGGCAAGAAGCAGGGAAGCGCGCGCACGCGGCTGCTCGCCGCCGCCACGCGCCGCTTCTACGCGGACGGCGTGTCGGCGACCGGGATCGACACGATCACCGCCGAGGCGGGCGTGGCGAAGATGAGCCTGTACAACAACTTCTCCTCCAAGGCCGACCTGGTGCTGGCCTACCTCGACGCGCGGCACGAGGAGTGGCTGGGCCTGTACCGGCGACGGCTGGCGGAAGTCCAGAACCTCCAGGAGGCCCAGGACGGCCGGGACGGCCAAAGCAATGGTGTCGGTGGCGCCGGTGTGCTGGCCGTCTTCGACGCGTACGCCGATCACGCCGCCTGCGCCTACGAGCGCGGTTTCCGGGGCTGCGGGCTGCTGAACGCGGCTGCCGAACTGCCCGCCGGGCACGAGGGGCGGGAGGTGGTGCGCCGGCACAAGGAGGACGTGGAGTCCCTGCTCGCCGGACACCTCGAGGAACTGCTGCCGGACCGGCCCGAGGAGGCCCGCGCGGTCGCCGAGCATCTGGCGTTCCTCCTGGAAGGCGCGATGGCGCGCGCCGGTCTGGAGGGCGCGGGCACGCGTCTGGAGCATGCGCGGACCATGGCGGCGAACCTGCTGGACCGGCTGTGACGCGGCCCGCCGGACACCCGGCCCGCTCGGTGGGCATGGGCTCGCTGTGCGTGCTCATGGCATCGGTGCTGTGGGGCACCACCGGCACCGCCGCGACCTTCGCCCCGGCCGTCGGGCCCCTCGCGATCGGGGCCGCCGCCATGGGCCTGGGCGGACTGCTCCAAGCCCTCATGGCCGCACCCCGTATCGCCCGGGAAACGTCCGCGCTGCGCGCGCGGCGCGGTGTGGTCGTGCTCGGTGCGCTGTCCGTGGGGGCCTACCCTCTGGCGTTCTACAGCTCCATGCACCTGGCCGGGGTCGCCGCCGGCACCGTCGTGTCGATCGGCTCGGCCCCCCTCGCCTCGGCCGTGATCGAACGCGTGCGGGACAAACGCCGCCTCACGCGCGACTGGCTGATCGGCGCCGCCCTGGGCCTGTCCGGAACGGTGCTGCTGTGCATCGCCGAAGCGGCCGGGACGGACTCCGGCTCCGGGACCCACTCCGCTCGGACGACCGTGCTCGGCGTGGTGCTGGGCCTGGCAGCCGGCTTCACCTACGCCCTGTACTCCTGGGCGGCCCACCGCCTGATCAGCGACGGCGTCTCCTCCGGTGCGGCCATGGGCGCCGTCTTCGGACTGGGCGGTCTGCTGCTCCTGCCGGTGCTGCTGGCCACCGGCGCCCCGCTTGTCGACTCATGGTCCAACGCGGCCGTCGGCGCCTACATGGCCCTGGTGCCCATGTTCGTCGGCTACGTCCTGTTCGGCTACGGCCTGGCGCACGTTCCCGCGAGCACCGCGACCACGCTCTCGCTGCTGGAACCAGCCGTCGCGGCCGTGCTCGCCGTCCTGGTGGTCGGCGAACACCTGCCTCCGCTCGGCTGGGCGGGCATCGCCCTGGTCGTCGGCTGCCTCGCCGTTCTCACCGCGCCCACCCGCACGACGCCGAAGCCCCGAGCGACCGCCGACGCCCGGGAAGACACCACAGCTGACGTGCGGGTCGGTTGACCTCAGTTCCGTTCGGGTGGCCTGATCGCGACGAGTTCGACCTCGAAGCCGTCCTCGTTGGCCAGGTAGGCGGCGTAGTGCTGCCGGCCGCCGGCGTAGGGGTGCCGCTCGGGGAACATCAGGCGCCAGCCGTGCTGCGCGGCGTCGGCAGCCAGCTCCTCGACCATGGCGGCGTCCTCGACGTGGAAGGCCAGATGGTTCAGTCCCGGCCGGCAGCGGTCGTGCTCTTCGGCGGTGAGGGCCGAGGACTGCTCGATGACCAGATAGGTCGGCCCGAGCCGCCAGCTGCGCCCGCCGCTCCAGCTCTGAAAGGGACTGTGCCCCAGGGCCTCCAGCAGCCAGCCGAAGGAGGCGACGGCGCGGTCGAGGTCCGGCGTCCACAACTCGATGTGATGCAGCATGCCGTGCGTCGGCGGACTCGGCGGAGTCGGCGGACTCACTTCGCATCACCCGCGATCACGGGACGCGCCGGGGCTCCTGCGCACAGTGCGTGGTCGACCAGGGCGCCAGCCGCGTTCTCCTGGTCGAGGATGTGCTCCGGGGTGTCGCCGCGTGCCTCGGACATGGAGACCACGGCGCTTCGGCCGCCGTCGTCGGTGACGCCGTTGAGGGTGATGTAGCCGCCGTCCCCGCCCTCGTGGCTCCAGTAGGTCCCTCCGCAGCTCAGGGGGCGTTCGACCAGGCCGAGCCCGTATCGGCCGCCGGGCCACAGCTGTTGGACCTCCGCGCTCACGGGGACGGTCTGCTGCATCTCGGTCAGTTGTCGCGTCGGCAGCAGGCGGCCCGCGAGCAGTGCGCGGAAGAAGCGGTTCTCGTCCCGCGTGGTCGTGACGAACGCGAGGTTCTCGTGGTCCACCGGCACCTGTTCGGTGACGTCCACCCGGGAACCGGGACCGAAGAGCTGGTAGGCCTTGGCGTGCGGCTCCGGCAGGGTGGGCGAGGCGCCGACCCACCGGGTCCGGTCGAGGCCGAGCGGGCGCAGGACGCGGGCTTCGATCTCCTGGTGGGCGGGTCGGCCGGTGGCCTTCTGGATGAGCATGCCGAGCACGACGTAGCCGGTGTTGGAGTACGCCCAGCCCTCGCCGGGCGGGAAGTCCGGTGCGTGGGCCATGGCGCGGGCGACCAGCTGCTCGGGGCTGTAGACGTTGTGCCGCTGCTCGTAGTACTCCTCCGGCGTGGTGTATCCGGGCAGGTCGTCGTGGATTCCGCTGGTGTGTTGGAGCAGTTGGCGGACGGTGATCCGGCTGCCGTCGTTGCCGTTGCCCCGCACCACCCCTGGCAGCCAGTGGTCGACGGTGTCGTCGAGGGAGAGCCTGCCCTCGGCCTCCAGTTGGAGGACCACGGTGGCGACCAGCGTCTTGGAGGTGCTGGCCATGCGGAAGTAGCCGTCGGAAGGGACCGGGCGGCCGGTGTTCAGGTCGGCGGCGCCGCTGGTGGCGACCGACTGCCGGCCGTCAGGCGCGACCATGCGGGCCTGCACACCGCTGACACCGAGGGCGTGGATCGCCTCGGTGTCCCGGCGTAACCGCTCCACGGGGGAGCGGCCGGCGGACTGGGCGATGGCGGTGCTCGCTTCGGCGGCGAGCAGCGCGGCGACCCCGAGTGCCAGGGCGAGGCGCCTTCGCAGAGTGGACGTCATGGCCGAACGCTAGTTTGACCCCCGGCGGGGCACGATCCGGCACACCCCAGGACCGGCAGGGGGATATCCCCAGCGCGGGCCGTCACCGCCATGAGGACAGCAACTGTCCTCAATCCCGGCTAGCTTGCCCTGCATGACGAAGACGACGTCCCCGGCGACCCCCGTGCTCGGCGCCCGTGCGCTCAATCGCGCCACCCTCGACCGGCAGCTGTTGCTGCGTCCCTCGTCGCTGTCGGCCGCGGCCGCCATCGAACACCTGCTCGGGCTCCAGGCGCAGAACGTCAAACCGCCGTACTACGCGCTCGCCGCCCGCCTCGACGGCTTCGTCCCGGAGCAGCTGTCGACGCCGATGGCCGACCGCGAGGTCGTCCGCATCGTCAGCATGCGCTCCACCATCCACACCCACACCGCCGACGACTGCCTGACCCTGCGGCCGTTCGTCCAGCCCGCCCGCGACCGTGAGCTGACCTACTTCCGCAAGGGCCTCGCCGGAGTCGACCTCGACCGGCTCGCCGCCCTCGCCCGCGACCTCGTCGAGGCCGAACCGCGCACCATGAAGCAGCTGCGCGACGCCCTCTGCGGTGAATGGCCGGACGCCGACCCCCAGTCCCTCGCCGTCGCCGCCCGGTGCCGGCTGCCCCTCGTCCAGGTCACCCCGCGCGGGCTGTGGGGCAGGAGCGGGCAGGTCGCGCTGACCACCGCCGAGCACTGGCTCGGCCGGCCCGCCGCACCGGCCCCCGCGCCGGACGCCGTCGTCCTGCGCTACCTGGCCGCCTTCGGCCCGGCCTCCGTCAAGGACATGCAGACCTGGGCCGGTCTGACCCGACTGCGCGAGGCCTTCGAACGCCTCCGCCCCCGCCTGCTCACCTTCCGGGACGAGCACGGCGTCGAACTCTTCGACCTCCCCGACGCCCCCCGCCCGGACCCCCAGGCCCCGGCCCCGCTCCGCTTCCTCCCCGAGTTCGACAACCTCCTCCTCTCCCACGCCGACCGCACCCGAGTCGTCCCGCCCGAGTACTGGGGCCGCAGCTGGCAGGGCAACCAGGCCTACTGCACCCTCCTCGTCGACGGCTTCCTGGCGGGCCTGTGGAAGCTGGAGCAGGACACGCTCGTCATCGAGCCGTTCGGCCGCCTCACCAAGGCCCAGCGGGACGAGGTGATCGGAGAAGGCGAGCGGATGCTGTCCGCGATGCACCCACGCCGGCCCCACGACATCCGGTTCGGCGCCGTCGTACGCCCCTGACGCGCCGGCCACGGGCGGGCTCCAAAGCTCACCGTCGACAGGTGAGCAGCCCCTGTCGGGGACGACCCCGAACAGGCCGAAGCCCCCACCGGTGAGCGGTGAGGGCTTGGATAGGGGGCGCTGCGGGCCGCTCGTGGAGGCTCGCAGCGCCCCCCGGTCTTTCCCTGAGGAGTGCTCAGGAAGTTCTTGGGGGCTCCCCGGTGACTACGAGTCGACCTGCGCCGTCACCAGGCTGGAGAAGGTGGTCAACCGGGTGTACACACCCGGGTAACCGGCCTCCGCGCAGCCCTCGCCCCAAGAAGTGATCCCTGCCAGGACGCCCCCGATGAGCAGGGGACCGCCGCTGTCGCCCTGGCAGGTGTCTGTGCCGCCGGAGGTGTATCCGGCGCAAACCATGTCGGACTTGACGTAGTCCGAACCGTAGGAGCTCGCACAGCTGGTGTCGGACACGATCGGGACGGTCGCGGTCCGCAGCTGGTTGGAGGAGCTGCCGTTCTCCGAGGTGGTGCCCCAGCCGAGGATGCGGGCGGTGGCGCCGGCCGCGTACACCCCGGTCTGGGACGAGGAGACGTACGACGCCGTGGTGTACGGCATCGACGTCGACAGGGTCAGGACGGCCACGTCGTCGCCGTTGGTGGCGTCCGTGTAGTCCGGGTTGATCCAGATCTTGCTCACCCGGCTGACCGTGCCGTTGGTGCCGTTGAGGTACGTGCGCCCACCGACGACGCGCACGCTGCTCGTGGTCTCGCCGACCATGCAGTGGGCGGCCGTGACCACCTTGGTCGCCGAGACGAGGGTGCCGCCGCAGAACTGGTTCTGCGAGGCGTCCGTGATCTGCATCATGAACGGGTACGTCGTGGTCGTGGTCGTCGTGCCGCCGACGATCGGCTGGGGCGCTGCGACAGCGGTGGGGGCGCTGAGCAGTGCGGTCGCTGCCGCGGCAGCGGTCGCCGCGAGGACCGTGGCGGTCTTCTTGGCGCGGTTGAGCCCGAACATGGAACTCCTCGGTGGAGATGGCCGGTGGGGGGTCGCGCGGGTGTGGGGGTGAGCACGGGGGTCGCGGGACCGACCCCCGTGTGCCCGGGCGAGCGGCACGTCCCTTACGCTAGGACCCGGAACCCGCTCATCCCAATGAGGGAACCCCCTAGGGGAGTTGGGGCAGGGAAAACCCTCGGTCGCCCCAGGGAACCCACAGTCGCCGCCGATGGGGCCGCTGGAGGGAACCCGCCGCGCGGGGCGGAGACCCAGGAGAAACCCACTAAGGGTAGATAGCCCCCCAGGGGCGGTTGACCCCCGGATTCCTCACTTCGCGTGACGCCCTGCCGCCAGTCGGACGATGTCCACCCGGGAACGGATCCCCAGCTTGCGGTAGACCCGGGTCAGGGTCGCCTCGACCGTCTTGACGCTGATGAACAGACGCGCCGCGATCTCCCGGTTGGTCGCGCCCTCCATGACGAGCGCCGCGACCTGACGCTCCATCGAGGCCAGACCCTCCAGGGCGTCGGACGCGGGCCCTTGCTGGGCGACGGCTACGGGCTGCGCCTGCCCCTCCGCCGCGGCGGCGTCCACCTGACGCAGCCAGGGCAGCGCCCGGCACCGCCGGAACAGCCGCGCCGCCTCGTCGTACGACGTCGGCCCCGGAACCGTCCCCGGCCGCAGGGTGCGCAGCCGGGCCAGCGCGAACGCCGCCCGTGCCTCCTCCAGGCCGTACCCCAGCTTGGCGAGCCGGTCCTGCACCGACGTCAGCCGGGACAGCGCCGCCTCGTGGTCGCCGAGCGCCGCCCGCACCAGCGCCTCCGACCGGTCCAGCACGGCCAGCACGCTCTCCCGGCCCAGCCGGAGCGCGTGCTCGCGCGTCACGTCGATGACGTCCTGCGCCTCGCCCGGCTCGCCGACCCGCACCAGCGCCTCGGCGAGGTCGCCCTGCCAGCGGCCCCGCGCCGGATCGGTGATGCCCAGGCCCTGCTCCAGCTCCCGCACCCGGCGCAGCGAGCCGACCGTGCCCGCCGCGTCCCCCGCCACCAACTGGGCGTGGCCGAGGGCGGCCAGGGCGCGGGAGACGTACATCTGGTCGCCGTCCTCCTCGGCGTGCTCCGCCGCCTCCCGGGCCAGCGCCAGCGCCCGGTCGACGTCACCCCCGGAGGCCTCGGCGAGCGAGGCGAGCATCGCGGAGGCGCCGAGGCCGATGCCCGAGTCGCGGGCCAGCCTGAGGCTCTCGCGGGCCAGGTCCAGGGCGCGCCCGCAGTGCCCGGAGCGCAGTTCGGTCTCGGCGAGGAAACGCTGGAAGTGCACCTCGCTCTCGACCATGCCGCGCCGGCGCACCTCGCGCAGCAGCGCGGTGATGGTCGAGCGGGCCTCGGGCAGCTGGTCGCTCATCAGCAGCCAGCGGAACCGGGCCGCGCCCACGCCGTTGTGATGGCAGGCCACGTACGGGTCCTGAGGCTCCTTCAGGGCCCGCTTGATGGTCGCGGGGGCGTTCGGATGGCCCATCAGGGCCTCGGTGTGCCCCTGGAACGACAGCGCCATCAGCTCGGTGCGCCGGTCGCCGCCGCGGGCGGCCAGCTCCGCCGTGTGCGCGGCCTCCTGCCGGGCCTCGGCGAAGTCGCCTTCGACGATCACCTTGCGCCAGGCCAGCCGGTAGTGGACCAGGGCGAGCAGCCGCGGGTCGTCGCCGGCGTCGGCCAGGGCCTGCGGGAAGACGGCGTCGACCTCGCCGAGGGACTGCCCGGCGGCCTCGATCACCACCTCCCAGGCGCGGATCCGCTCGGCGGGCACGGTCGCCCGGGTCAGCACCTCGCGCGCGACGTCCCGGGCGAGGTCCACCTCGCCGGCGGTGATGGCGTCCTCGGCGGCCTGCAGTCGCCGGTCGTCCGGGGCCGGGACGCCGTCCGGCGGGGTGTGCCGGGCGGCCAGCAGTCCGAGCGAGGCGGCGACCGAGGGCGCACCCCGGTCGCGGGCCAGGGCCGCCGCCTCGGCGAGCCGGGCGGCCACCTCCGGGTCGGTGCCGGTGGTGGCCAGGGCGAGGTTGCGGGCCCGCTCGATCGGGTCGGAGGCGGCCGTGGACAGCGCGGCGTGCGCGGCCCGGCGCTCCTGCGCGGGCGCCTCCGCGTACAGCGCGGCCGAGATCAGCGGATGCGCGAACCGTACGGCCGGACCCTCGGGCTCCGTCGCCAGCAGCCCGAGCGCCGCGGCCTGCGCGGTCTCGGCCTCGGCGTTCTCCCGGCCGGCCGCGTGCAGCAGGGCCAGCGTGGGGCGGGCCCCGGCGCTGGCCACGAGCAGGGTGCGGCGGGCTTCGTCGGAGAGCATGTCGAGGCGGCTGAGCACCAGGGCGCGCAGCGAGGTCGGCACCGGCAGCGGCTCGCCGGGCCGGGGCGGGGTCGGGTTCTCGCCGAGGGCGCGGCCGAGCTCCAGCGCGAACAGGGGGTTGCCGCCGCTGGTGCGGTGGACCTCGCGGACCGTCGAGCGGGGCAGGTCGGTGTAGCCGCGGTGGTCGAGCAGCGCGGAGACCTGGGCGCGGGAGAGGGGGTTCAGCCGGACGGCGAGGGTGTCGGGCGGGGACGCGCGTAGATGACGGTCGTACTCCTGGCCCTCCGTCCGCACCGCGCACAGCAGCTGCACGGGGGTGTCGCCGAGGCGGCGGGCGGCGAAGCCGAGGAGTTCGGCGCTCGCCGAGTCCAGCCACTGGAGGTCGTCGGCGACGAGCAGGACGGGCCCTGCCGCGGCGAGGGCGCGCAGGGCGGACAGCACGGCCAGGCGCAGGGCGAGGCCGTCGCGTTGCAGAGTCGACTCGCCTCGGCCGGTGAGCGCCGATTCCAGGGCCGTGCGCTGGGCGGCGGGCAGCTTGTCCGAGATCTCGTCGAGGACCAGACCGAAGAGATCGGCCAGGGCCAGGAAGGGGAGGTGGGATTCGGACTCGGTCGCCGAGCAGCGCAGCACGGTGCGCGCCGCCTCGCCGTAATCCGCGGCCAATGCCCGCAGCACGGTCGACTTTCCTATTCCGGCGGGGCCGTGCAGCAGCACACTGCCGCCGCGAGTCAGCTGCTCACGGGCGGCCGTGAACAGCTCTTCCCTGCCGATGACCAGGTCGGGGCGGCATCTGGCAGGCTCCTTGAACTCCCGTCGCACGGTCACCGCTCCCCTCCGAGTGTCGTGTCCGGGCCAAATTCTAGGCAATGACTCTTTGAAATTCGGAGACGCGGCGTGGTGAGGGATATAACAACGTGACGCATGGGGAAATTCATGGCGGCTGCGAGTGAATGGTCTCTTGTCGTGAGGCACCTCCCTGGCTTGATGTGATCGCTGCTCCCCGGCATCCTGCACCGTCCGCGCTACAGGCGTGTTGCGCGCCCCTCGCTACGGCAGCAGACCCGCCCTGCGGGCCAGCACCACCGCCTCTCCCCGCGTGTGCGCGCCCAGCCTGCGCATCGCCGACCTGAGGTACCCCTTGACGGTCTCCGGGCGCAGCCCCAGCCGCTCGGCCGCCGCCGCGTTCGTCGCCCCCGCCGCCACGCAGGCCAGCACGTCCAGCTCGCGCGCGGCGAGCGTGACCTGCGGATCGCCGTCGCTGCCGGAGGCGAGCAGCCCGCAGGCGTCGAGGAGTTCGGCGCGCAGGGCGGGGTCGGTGATCCGCGGGGCCAGGGCGCGCAGGGCCGCGTGCGCCTCGCGCACCTGCTCCCAGCCGGCCGCCGCACCGGCCCTCGGATCGGCCTGCGGACCGGTCCGCGGACCGACGCCCGGTCCGGCCCCGCCGCCCGCGGCGCCCGGCCGGGCCGCCGTGAGCAGGTCGCGCGCCTGGTCCCCGACCAGCAGCGCCTGCTCCACGTCCCGCGCCACCTGCACGGCCGCGGTCAGCGTGCGGTCGCCCAGCGGCTGCGCCGTGCGCAGAGCTCCGTACAGCACCCCGCGCACCCGGCGCCGCACGATCACCGGGATCGCCAGCACCGAGCGCAGGCCCTCCTCGGCGACGGCCGCGTCGTACTCGTGACTGATCTGCCGGGAGACGGAGTAGTCGGTCACGGCGCACGGGCGGGCCAGCGCGACGGCCTTGCCGCCGAGGCCGTTGCCCGAGGTCACCGCCAGTCCGCGCAGCGCGAGACCGGTCGCGCCGCTGAACTCACTGATCCGCATCCGCTGCCGCCCCGGCTCGACCAGCCCGCCGAAGGCCACCGGCAGCCCCGTCGCGCGCCGCAGCCGCGCCAGCGCACCGCGCATCTCCACCGTTCCGGCCGCATCTGCTGCCACGTTCGCGCCCTTTCTGTGCGGCCTGGTACCGCACACCCCCGTTCGGGGGTAGTGAGACCTGCACCACGGATTACACGATGGCAGAGAGCCGCCCGGCAATGGTCCGGCACCACGGGAGTGAACCGCGAAGGCGCACCGGCCGCGGGCGCCCGGCGATGAACGACCAAGAAAGAAGGAGGACGGATGACGACGGCGACGGAGCGTTTCCGTAGAGCCCGCGACTTCCTGCTGGAACACCGCGATGACTACACAACCGCTTACGAGCGTTTCGAGTGGCCCCGCCCCGAGCACTTCAACTGGGCCCTCGACTGGTTCGACGCCATCGCCGACGGCAACGACCGCATCGCCCTGCACATCGTGGAGGAAGACGGTTCCGAAACGCGTCTCACCTTCGCCGAGCTGTCCGAGCGCTCCGACCGGATCGCGAACTGGCTGCGCGGGCGCGGGGTCGCCGCCGAGGACCGGATCCTCGTCATGCTCGGCAACCAGGCCGAACTGTGGGAGACCGCGCTGGCCGCGATGAAACTGCGCGCCGTCGTCATCCCGGCCACCCCGCTGCTCGGCCCCGCCGACCTGACCGACCGCGTCGAACGCGGCCGGGTCCGGCACGTTCTCGTCCGGGCCGAGGACACCGGCAAGTTCGACGAGGTCCCGGGCCGCTACAGCCGCATCGCGGTCGGCGGCGACCCCGAGGGCTGGCAGCCGTACGAGGACGCGTACACCGCCCCGGCCGGCTTCACCCCCGACGGCCCCACCCTCGCCGACGATCCGCTGATGCTCTACTTCACCTCCGGCACGACCGCCCGCCCCAAGCTGGTGGAGCACACCCACACCTCGTATCCGGTCGGGCACCTGTCCACGATGTACTGGATCGGCCTCAAGCCCGGCGACGTCCACCTCAACATCTCCTCGCCCGGCTGGGCCAAGCACGCCTGGTCCAACCTCTTCGCCCCGTGGAACGCCGAAGCAACCGTTTTCATCCACAACTACACCCGCTTCGACCCGGCCCGGCTGATGACGGAGATGGACCGGGCGGGCGTGACGACCTTCTGCGCGCCGCCCACCGTCTGGCGCATGCTCATCCAGGCCGACCTCACCCAACTGCGGATCCCGCCCCGCGAGGCCGTGGCCGCCGGCGAGCCCCTCAACCCCGAGGTCATCGACCAGGTGCGGCGCGCCTGGGGGGTGACCGTCCGGGACGGCTTCGGCCAGACCGAGACGGCCGTGCAGATCGCCAACAGCCCTGGACAGGAACTGAAGACCGGCTCGATGGGCCGTCCCAGCCCCGGCTACCGGGTGGAGCTCCTCGACCCGGTGTCCGGCGCGCCGGGCGCGCAGGAGGGCGAGATCGCGCTCGACCTGTCGACCCGGCCGGTCGGCCTGATGACCGGCTACCACGGCGACGCCGACCGTACGGCGGAGGCGATGGCCGGCGGCTACTACCGCACCGGTGACATCGGCAACCGCGACGAGAGCGGTTACATCACCTACGTCGGGCGGGCCGACGACGTCTTCAAGGCCTCCGACTACAAGATCAGCCCCTTCGAGCTGGAGAGCGCGCTGCTGGAGCACGAGGCGGTCGCCGAGGCGGCTGTCGTCCCCGCCCCGGACGAGCTGCGCCTCGCCGTGCCCAAGGCGTACGTCGTCCTCGCCGAGGGCTGGGAGCCGGGCCCCGACACCGCGAAGGTGCTGTTCGAGCACTCGCGCCAGGTCCTCGCCGCCTACAAGCGGGTCCGCCGCCTGGAGTTCGCGCCGCTGCCCAAGACCGTCAGCGGCAAGATCCGCCGGATCGAGCTGCGCGAGGCGACTGCCGCGGGCTCGACGGCGGAGTACCGCGAGGAGGACTTCCGGTGAGCGGGCCGTCGTCCCCGCAGACGTCGGGGCAGGGGTTGGGGAAGTCGTCGGGGCAGGCGCCGGGTTCCTCGTACGCGCACGGGACGAGCGCCACCGCGCTGCTCGGGGACACCATCGGGGCCGATCTGGACCGGGCGGCGCAGCGTTGGCCGGACCGCGAGGCGCTGGTCGACGTGGCGTCCGGGCGGCGCTGGACGTACACCGAATTCGTGGCGGACGTCGACCGGCTGGCGTGCGCGCTGCTCGCGAGCGGGGTCGACAAGGGCGACCGGGTGGGCATCTGGGCGGTCAACTGCGCCGAGTGGGCGCTGGTCCAGTACGCCACCGCCCGCATCGGCGCGATCATGGTGAACATCAACCCCGCCTACCGCACCCACGAGGTCGAGTACGTCCTCGTCCAGGCCGGGATCTCGGTGCTGTTCGCCTCGCTCACCCACAAGACGAGCGACTACCGGGCGATGGTCGAGGAGGTGCGAGGCCGCTGCCCGAACCTGCGGGAGACCGTTTACATCGGCGATCCGAGCTGGGCGGCGCTCGTCGCGCGCGCAACGCCCGAGCTGCGCGCGGAACTGGCCCTCCGGGCGGAGGAACTGTCCTGCGACGACCCCATCAACATCCAGTACACCTCGGGCACGACGGGCTTCCCCAAGGGGGCCACCCTCTCCCACCACAACATTCTCAACAACGGCTACTTCGTGGGCGAGTTGATCGCCTACAGCGAGCAGGACCGGGTCTGCGTCCCGGTGCCCTTCTACCACTGTTTCGGCATGGTGATGGGAAACCTCGCGGCCACCTCGCACGGCGCCTGCATCGTCATCCCGGCTCCGTCCTTCGACCCGAAGGCCACGCTGGAGGCGGTCCAGCAGGAGCAGTGCACGTCGTTGTACGGCGTCCCGACGATGTTCATCGCGGAGCTGAACCTGCCCGACTTCGCGACCTACGACCTGTCCTCGCTGCGCACCGGCATCATGGCGGGCTCGCCCTGCCCGGTCGAGGTGATGAAGCGGGTCGTCGCCGAGATGAACATGGCGGAGGTGTCGATCTGTTACGGCATGACCGAGACCTCGCCCGTCTCCACCCAGACCCGCCGCGACGACGACCTGGAGCACCGCACCCAGACCGTCGGCCGAGTCCTGCCGCACATCGAGGTGAAGGTCGTCGACCCGGTGAGCGGGGTCACTCAACCCCGGGGCATCTCAGGTGAGTTGTGCACCCGCGGCTACAGCGTGATGCTCGGCTACTGGAACGAGCCCGAGAAGACCGCCGAATCGATCGACGCGGGGCGCTGGATGCACACCGGGGATCTGGCGGTGATGCGCGAAGACGGTTACGTCGAGATCGTCGGCCGCATCAAGGACATGATCATCCGGGGCGGGGAGAACATCTACCCGCGCGAGATCGAGGAGTTCCTCTACGCCCACCCCAAGATCAGGGACGTCCAGGTCGTCGGCGTCCCGCACGAGAGGTACGGCGAGGAGGTCCTCGCGTGTGTGATCCCGCACGACGCGGCGGACCCCCTGACCCTGGAGGAACTGCTCGCGTACTGCGAGGGCCGGCTGGCGCACTACAAGATCCCGAGCAGGCTGCAGATCCTGGACGCCTTCCCGATGACCGTCTCCGGAAAGGTGCGCAAGATCGAACTGCGGGAGAAGTATCGAACCGCTTGAGAAACACGGCCGTTGGCGGTTACCGCCCCGGGTGACGGTCACTGCCCCGGGCAGTGGTTGCCGCCTCGGGCGTCGAGGGCGTCGGCGAGCGCGTTGACCGGCTGCGCAGTGCCCGTGAGGTCCAGGACGAAGAGCGGGACGTGCAGCTGGTCGGCGCGGGCGCGGGCGTCCTCGTCGTATCCGGCGAGGGAGAAGTAGACGCAGTCCGCGGACTCCGTCATGGCCGTCAGCCACAGACACTCCACGTCCCGCAGGGAGGCAGGGCGCACGCTCGGGTCCACCTGGACCAGGAGCCCGCGGGCGGCCAGGCCGATGCCGCAGGTGGGCCGCTGGTCGGCCCGCCGTATGTCCCTGTGCCCGAGCCAGTTCAGGTACAGGGCGGTGGCCGTGACCGCGTCGAGCGCGGTGCGGATGGCGACGGGCTGGAGGGCAGGCCGTCGCGTCACCGGCATGGGTTCGGGCGCGGGCGTCGGTGTTTCCGGCTCGGGCTCGGCGGGCGGGGCGGCCACCGGGATCCGTAGCACTGTTCCGCAGGCGCAGCCGAACTCCGGGTGGGGCCACTGGCCCCGGCGGCCGCAGGCACGGCATCGCAGGGCGATCCACTCGTCGTCCCACACCCGGTGCGCGACGGCCGTCGGCGCCGTCCGCCCGTCGAGTACCGGCGTGACGGGGGAACCGCACGCGCACGGATAGGTCGGCGCGGTGTAGAGGCGCTCGCGCCGACAGGCCGGGCAGCGCACCGGCACGCTCTCGGGCATGGCCCCCATCGTCCTCCTTCGGCCCCCGCTTGTCCGTCTCTTGACGACCTTCGCGCACCCACTTACATTACTTCCAGATAGTAGAAAATAATTTCCGTAATACGGAAACTCCGCGGAATCATCGCGGAACCGGCAGAGCTCACCGCGGGGCGCGACGGGAGAGCGGAATCCGACAGCTGAACCAGCTGAAGCAGGCGAAGCAGGAGTACTCCATGGCTCGTATGACCGCTGCCCGCGCGGCAGTCGAGATCCTCAAGCGCGAGGGCGTCACCAGTGCGTTCGGTGTCCCCGGCGCGGCGATCAACCCCTTCTACGCGGCACTGAGGGCGTCCGGCGGCATCAACCACACGCTCGCCCGTCATGTCGAGGGCGCCTCGCACATGGCCGAGGGCTATACCCGCACCCGCTCCGGCAACATCGGCGTCTGTGTCGGCACCTCGGGGCCGGCCGGCACCGACATGATCACCGGGCTGTACTCCGCCCTCGGCGACTCGATCCCGATCCTGTGCATCACGGGCCAGGCGCCGACCGCCGTGATCCACAAGGAGGACTTCCAGGCCGTCGACATCGCCTCCATCGCGGGGCCGGTGACGAAGACGGCGGTCACCGTCCTGGAGGCCGCCCAGGTCCCCGGGGTCTTCCAGCAGGCCTTCCACCTCATGCGCTCCGGCCGACCGGGCCCGGTCCTGATCGACCTGCCCGTCGACGTCCAGCAGACGGAGATCGAGTTCGACCCGGACACGTACGAGCCGCTGCCCGTCTACAAGCCGGCGGCGACCCGCGCGCAGGTCGAGAAGGCGATCCGGATGCTGAACGCCTCCGAGCGTCCGCTGATCGTCGCGGGCGGCGGGGTCATCACGGCCGACGCCACCGAACTGCTCGTGGAATTCGCCGAGTTGACGGGGACTCCGGTCATCCCGACGCTGATGGGCTGGGGTGCGATCCCCGACGACCATGAGCTGAACGCCGGCATGGTCGGCCTGCAGACCTCGCACCGCTACGGCAACGCGACCTTCCTGGACTCCGACTTCGTTCTCGGCATCGGCAACCGCTGGGCCAACCGTCACACCGGCCGCATCGACGTCTACACGAAGGGCCGCACCTTCGTCCACGTCGACGTCGAGCCCACCCAGATCGGCCGGATCTTCGCCCCGGACTACGGGATCGCCTCGGACGCGAAGGCGGCTCTGGAGCTCTTCGTCGCGGTGGCAAGGGAGTCGAGGGCGGCGGGCACCCTTCCCGACCGCTCCGCGTGGGCGGCCGCCGCGCAGGAGAAGAAGGCGACCCTCCAGCGCCGTACGCACTTCGACGACATCCCCATCAAGCCGCAGCGCGTCTACGAGGAGATGAACAGGGCCTTCGGCCCGGAAACCCGTTACGTCACGACCATCGGCCTCTCGCAGATCGCCGGCGCCCAGATGCTGCACGTCTACCGACCGCGCCACTGGATCAACTGCGGCCAGGCGGGTCCCCTCGGCTGGACGATCCCGGCGGCCCTGGGGGTGGCGAAGGCCGACCCGGAAGCGCAGGTCGTCGCCCTCTCCGGGGACTACGACTTCCAGTTCATGATCGAGGAGCTGGCGGTCGGCGCGCAGCACAAGATCCCCTACGTCCACGTCCTCGTCAACAACTCCTATCTGGGCCTCATCCGGCAGGCCCAGCGGGCGTTCGACATCGACTTCCAGGTCAAGCTGGAGTTCGAGAACATCAACTCGCCCGAGCTGGGCGTCTACGGCGTCGACCACGTCAAGGTCGCCGAGGGCCTCGGCTGCAAGGCGATCCGGGTGACGGACCCGGCCGAACTGGGCGCCGCCTTCGAACAGGCCAAGAAGCTCGCCGCGGAGTTCCAGGTGCCGGTCGTCGTGGAGGCGATCCTGGAACGCGTCACCGACATCTCGATGAGCGGCACCAACGACATAGGAAACGTTGTGGAGTTCGAGGAGATCGCCACCGAACCGGAACACGCGCCGACGTCGATCAGGACGCTGAAGGTCTGACCTGGAGAAGGGGCCTGTATCTCGGCATGTCTGCAGACGGTTACCGTACGTGTTTCTGCCGGGCTCAGTCCGTGCCGCCGCCTCCGCCGCCGCAGGAGTACATGACGCCTCCGGTGCCGCCGCCCCGGGGAGCGCGTCGGTGGAAACCCTTGTCCGCCACTTCGGCGCGGGCGATCAGTCCCGCCCGCAGGGCGAAGCGCGCGGCGAGAACGCTCAGGGCGGGCTCCCCGTGCAGGGCCACCGCCATCAGGATGCCGTCCGTCGCCAGTCCCTTGCGGTCGGCCGGCAGAGTCGGCAGGGGATGTTCCGCGCGCAGAGCGCTCAGAGTGCGCCGGGCGGCACGTGTCCGGCGCGGCGGGAGGGAGCGCAGCATCCCGGCCGCCACGAGCCCGGCCCGCAGCTCGGCGAGCGCCCGGCGCACGTCCGGCAGGGTCTCCAACTCCGGGATGCTCACGAACCGTTGGAGCGTCGCGTACACGGCCGTGGGTAGGGGAGGGAGGTGGTCTCCCGCGTCCTCGGAGGGCGCCGTCCCCGTCGCCCGGATCCTCCCCGGCCGGCCCACCTCGATCAGTCCCCGCAGCTGCAGGGCGAGCACGGCCACCGTGACCGCGGCCCCGGAACCGCCCTGCAACAGTGCGACCTCGTACGGCTCCAGCCGGACCGACGTACCACCGCTCATGTCATCACCCCCGTGGCGGGGCCCGCCGCCCCCGTGTCGGCGGGCCCCGCGTGACGACAATGTGCCCTGCCCCGGGGGCGGTTGAAGCCCGCTGAACCATGTTCAGAGGTTGATTTGAGGTTGACGTGTCCTATGCCCCGTGCGGCTCGGACAGCCCCGGCCAGTCCTCGGGGCCGCCGCCCTGCCACTCGATGAGGTCGCTCTCCTCCACCTCGATCCGGTCGAGGTCGGCCAGACGCAGGATCTCGACGACGTCGTCGAGATGCGAGGCGACCCCGAGGACGGCATCGCCCGAGGTGACCCGGCGGGATCCGTCCAGGGCCGGGGGATGGACCACGATGTGCGGAGACTGCGTCGGATTGCCCATGCCCCCAGCCTCCTGCGGACGGCCCGGATCCGCACGCCGGACGGCCGCGAGGCGCACCGAGGCCACGTGCGGTGCCCCTGCGTGCGGCGCACTGCGGTACTAGAAGGTCGATGAAGATCTTGGGTTCTGGCCCTGCCGCATGAGCGGCAGGGCCAGACTCGTCTTGTGGCGATGGGCGAATGGGTGGGCGAGAC